>DPMS01000690.1 GCA_003541285.1 Actinomycetota bacterium | reverse complement strand
GCGGGCCTCCGGCAGCCACGTTCCCGGTGTAAGCCACGGTGTCTCCTCTGATCGTCCGCTCGGCGATGACAAGCCAGATTCTTCCGCTTAACGCAGCGCGTGGTGACCCCCGCCTACCGCCACGCCGGCAGCGCGGGCGGGGTGGCCAGACCGCCGGGCACCTGCAGCCCGCTGCCGTCGTCGCGGCCGAGCAGCCAGGCCAGCAGGTCAGCCGGCGGCCCGTGCACGACCACCGGTGGCACGTCCGGCTCGTCCTGGCCGATCCGGAAGGAATCCGGGGAGCCGTCCGCCCGGACCAGGCACGCCGGCGCGTCGGCGCGGCCCGCGAAGGACCTGGCGACCCTCGGCAGCGCCTCGGCCACGAATCCGGCCGGCCAGTCACCGGGCCGGTAGCCCGCGGCCAGGTCGACGTGGTGGATCTCCACTTCGGACAGCCGCCGCGACAGCACGGTGAGGGCTGGGAAAGGGTGCCCGGCCAGCGCCTGGACCTGCACCGTCCAGGCGTCACCGGGCATGCTGGCGGCCTCGGCGGCGAACGCGGCCGCGGACGCGCGCACGTCCCCGGCCAGCCCGGCGGCCGGCCGGCCCGCGCCGGCCTCGATATCGTCGGCGCGCGCCTGCGCGCTGGCGTACATCGGGGTCCGTGTCCCGGTGCGCGCCCAGCGCAGCAGATTGCCCAGGCCGTCGGCATTGCGGGCGATATGGGTCAGCACATGCCCGCGGGACCAGCCGGGGAGCAGGGACGGCTCGCGCATCCCGGCGTCGGTCAGCGTGGCGGCGGAGGCGAGGAGCCGGTCTGTCGATTCCGCGATGCGGGCCAGCCACTGCCCGGCTTCATGGTCCACGAGGTGCTCCCTTCCGGTCCGCTGGCCGCCCGGCGGCAACCATGCGCCGAACGACAGTATCCCCCGGCCGGCCAGGCCGCCGCGGCCAGCCCGGTCCAGGGACGGTGGCCTCCGTTGCCGGGATGTGGCTGTCCAGACAGGAGCGCCCGAGCGAACTGCGGCCGCATGCGGCTACGCGGCTGCGGGTGCACGTCAGCTTTGCAGGTAACCAAGATCATCTTCGAGATGGGGCAGATCAGATGGCAGCTGTCTGGTTGTGCACATCCCTGGCGCGTGGAGGTTCCCGCAGGCAGCCAGGGGCTCCAAGGAGGTCATGGGGGGCACCGGGCGGCGGCCAGGACCGCGGCGACGACCCGCGCGACGGCGGCGGGCTCCGGAGTGCCGTCGACGTCGGTGAACAGCAGGTGCGCGGCGCCGATCAGGGTGGGGGCGAGCGTGCCGGTATCGGCGCCGGCCGCGACACGGCCCAGGCCGCGCTCGGCGGCGAGGTAGCCGGCGACCATGGCGGTGGACTCGGAGACGAGCGGGATGCGCGAGCCGGTGGCGGCCCTCAGCCGGGCGCGCAGTTCGTCACGCGCGATGACCAGGCGGATGAGCGCCAGGACCACCGGGCTGAACAGGTCCGGGAGCGCAGCGGCCAGGTTGCCCGCGACGGTGCCGCTCCCCGCCATGGCGTGCAGGGCCGCCGCCTGGGCGCCGACCCGTGCGACGCGGTCGAGCGCGAGCCCGGCGAGGAACGCGTCGAAGTCGGCGAAGTGCTGGTGCAGCACTCCTTTGGCTACGCCCGCTTCCGTGGTGACCGCGCGGCTGGTCAGGCCGCCGGGACCGTCCCGGAGCAGGACGCGCTCGGCGGCGCCGAACAGCTGCCCGCGCGGGTCGCGGATGGCCACCCCTGTCGGCACTGGTCGTCCGTCCTTCCTTCGCCGTCCGCGAACGCGTCAGTGAATGGGCACGCGCCCGTTTATAGTGGGCGCATGCCCACTCTACCGTCAGAACCTGGGGGAACCGCTGAGACCGGCACCGGGGGCTACGGCCGGGTGCAGGCATCGCATCTCCAGCGGCAGGTCGCCGAGGGGTTCGGTGCCGACGCCGGCCGCTACGACCGGGCCAGGCCCACCTATCCCGCCGACCTGGTGGACCGCATCATCGCCGCCAGCCCGGGACGCGACGTCCTCGACGTCGGGTGCGGCACCGGCATCTCCGCCCGGCTGTTCGCCGCGGCCGGCTGCCGGGTGCTCGGCGTGGATCCCGACCCGCGGATGGCCGGGCTGGCCAGGCAGGGCGGGACCGGGACGGAGGTCGCGAAGTTCGAGGACTGGGACCCGGCCGGCCGCACGTTCGACGCGGTCATCGCCGCGCAGGCCTGGCACTGGGTGGACCCGGCCGCGGGCGCGGCGAAGGCCGCCGCGGTGCTGCGCCCCGGCGGCCGGCTGGCGGTGTTCTGGAACGCCTTCGACCCGCCGAAGGGCCTGCGCGAGGCGTTCGCCGGGGTCTTCCGCCGGGTGCTCCCGGACTCGCCGTCCGGCGGCTTCTGGGACCGGCCCGCCGTCGACGCCTACCGGGCAGGGTGCGCGAGGGTGGCCGACGCGATACGGCAGACAGGGGCGTTCGGCGAGCCGGAGGAATGGCTGTCTTACTGGGAGCGGCCCTACACCCGGGACGAGTGGCTGGACCTGGTCCCCACCACCGGCGGCTTCACCCGGCACCCCGAGGCCATCCAGCGCGAACTCCTCGACGGCCTCGGCGCCGCCGCCGACGCGGCAGGCGGCACCTTCACCATGTCCTACACGACGATCGCCGCCACCGCCGCCCGGCTGGCTTCTTAGCGGACCGGAGCCGGGGGCGCTGCCCGGCGAGGTGCCCGGGACGGCCGAGCCCGCCGCCGGCCGGAACGCCCGCGCTGGCGCCCGCGGGCTCCATGGCCGCCCGGCCCTGCCCGCCGCGGAGCCCGGCAAGCGGGCCTGGGGCGCGCTGCGCTGGCGGCAGGACCACCTCCCGCTGGGCAAGCTCCGCCGCCACGGGGACTGGGCAGCCCTGGCAACCCCGAACGCGCGGCGGCCAGATCATCTTCGAGACGGGGAGCTCAGATGGCACCTGTCTGGTTGTGCACTGCGTACCCAGACGGCTGCTCTGAGGCGCGGTGAAGTGTCCACGTGGCGCTGACCAGCATGTTTCTGGTCCGGTTGCAGCGCGCACAGCCAGACCAGGCCCGCTACCAGCAAAAACGCGTCAGCCCTACGAATGTGTCGCACACCCCGCGGCTGCTCGCTCCCACCGGTATTGTCAGTGCCCCCGGATACCATGGCGTGTCTGTTGTCCGCAGAGAGCCCACGTCACCCGGAGCGGAATCAGTGGCTGATCGTCTTGTTGTGCGCGGGGCGCGCGAGCACAACCTCAAGGACGTGTCGCTCGACCTGCCCAGGGACTCCCTGATCGTGTTCACCGGGCTGTCCGGGTCGGGCAAGTCCAGCCTGGCCTTCGACACAATTTTCGCCGAGGGCCAGCGCCGGTATGTGGAGTCGCTGTCAGCGTATGCCCGGCAGTTCCTCGGCCAGATGGACAAACCGGACGTGGACTTCATCGACGGGCTTTCACCCGCAGTCTCCATCGACCAGAAGGCCGCCAGCCGCAACCCCCGGTCCACGGTCGGGACGATCACCGAGGTCTACGACTACCTGCGGCTGCTGTATGCGCGGGTGGGCAGGCCGCACTGCCCGATCTGCGGGCGCCCGATCGCCCGGCAGACCCCCCAGCAGATCGTGGACCGGGTGCTCGAACTCGAGGAGGGCACCAGGTTCCAGGTGCTCGCCCCGGTGGTACGGGGCCGCAAGGGGGAGTATGGCGAACTGCTGCGGGAACTCCAGGTCAAGGGGTACTCGCGGGCCAGGGTGGACGGGGTGGTGGTCCGGCTCGACGAAGCGGCTGGCGGCAGCCTGCCAGCCCTGAAGAAGTACGAGAAG
>DPMS01000285.1 GCA_003541285.1 Actinomycetota bacterium | reverse complement strand
CCCGAGGGGATCATGAACCCGCGGGTCCTCCTGCCGTGACCATCTGCCGAGGCCGACCGTGACCAGCCCGTTCGGCCCGCTCGTCGTCATCGCCAATCCCCGGTCCGGACGGGGGAGGGTAGGGGCGGAACTCCCCAAGATCGAGCGCACGCTGAGGGACGGAGGGCTCGACTACCGGATCGTGCAGACCACCCACCCCGGCCATGCCACGGAGGCCGCCCGGGACGCCCTTCGGGGCAGCGAGCGCTACCTGGTCGCAGTCGGAGGCGACGGAACCGTGCACGAGGTGGTCAACGGGATGCTCCAGGACGACCAGCCGATCGCCGAGGACGCCGTGCTCGGCGTGGTGGCTGCCGGCTCCGGGTGCGACTTCGTAAAGTCGTTCAACCTCCCCGGGGACGCCGTCCAGGCCGCCCGTCACCTTGCCGGGGACGGCGTCCGCCGCATCGACGTGGGCAAGGTCACTTTCACCGCGGGCGCGGCGGAGATGATCCGGTACTTCCCCAACATCGCCGAGGCCGGCCTGGGCGGCGCGGTGGTGGCCCGGGCGTCCAGGCTCTCAGGGATCCTCGGGCCCGCGCGGTACCTCTGCGGGTTCTGGCTGACGCTGCCGGGCTTCCGCCCCGCCGTGGTGCGGCTCGATGCCGACGGCCAGGCGTTCGAATGGCGGGCGCACAACGTGGTCGTGGCGAACTGCCGGTTCTACGGCGCCGGCATGCAGATCTCGCCGAAGTCCAAGCCGGACGACGGCGCGCTTGAGGTGCTAGTGATGGTGGGGCCGAAGTCCGACGCCTTCACCACGCTGCCGAAGGTGTACAAGGGGACACACCTTCCCCACCGCAACATCGTGGAGCTGCGGGCCAGCCGAGTGCGGGTCGAACCGGACCTGCCCTTCCGGATCGAGGCGGACGGGGAGACACTGGGGACGACGCCGGCCACGTTCGAGGTTATTCGCAAGCCGATCCGCCTGAAGGTGTGATCGTCTCCAGCAGGCAAGTCAGCCGGCCGGCAGCCGTACCGACGCGTCGCGGGTTGTGAGCCGGGTTCTTCGCACGAATACGTCCTCGTCGGTGATCGCCATCTCCCGGCTGCGGGCCAGTTCCAGTTCAACCTTCAGCACGGGGAGACTGTCCACAACCGGCTCGCCGAGCGAAGGGTCCTCACCGATCATGCGGACTGCCTCTCGCCAGTCGTCACCGTAGCGCTGCACCAGCCGGGCTCCCGCACCCGGCGTAAGGCTCAGGCACGCCACCTCAGCTGCTGCCAGGCGCAATGCCTCGCCTGCCGAACCGTGCAACCCGAGCGGGATGCTCCGCGTCAGGCACCGCCCAACCGGCCCTTGCGCGCTGGCCACCCGGTCCACGAGATCTTCTGCCATGGCCCGGTACGTGGTCAGCTTCCCCCCGGTGATGGTGAAGAGGCCGCGCGGGTCCTCCAAGACGGCATGCTTCCGCGACAGATCGTAGGTGCTGACGTCTCCCGGGGCATCACCTTGGCTCAGGAGCGGCCGCAGCCCTGCCCAGGAAGCGACCACGTCATGCTCGGTCACTCCCGGGAAGTCCCGGGCTACCGCCGACAGGATGTAGTCCCGGTCGGAGCCGTCAACTGCCGGATAGTCCAGATCGCCCGAATAAGGGGTATCGGTCGTTCCCGCATAGACCCGGTCCTCCCACGGGATGAGGAAGATGAAGCGCCCGTCGTGCGCGGCCGAGGGAACGACCAAGGCCACCTTCGTGCGGACCGCTCCCGGAGCGAACACCAAATGGACGCCCTTGCTCGGCAAGAGCCGCTCTTTGCCGCCGGCGGCCAGGCCACGGATGCGATCGGCCCAAACGCCCCCCGCGTTGACCGTGACCCTAGCTCGGATCTCGAATCGTTCGCCGGTCATCTCGTCCGCGGCGGTCGCACCCTCCACCCGGGCCCCGCCGAGAAGTCCCTCTACCCGGGCATGATTCGCCAGAACCGCACCGAAGGCCTGCGCGGTGCGAGCCACCTCGATCGTCAGCCTGGCGTCATCGCATTGGCATTCGAAGTACCGGTAGCCGCGGGACCGCCCACCGAATCCCGGGACGGCCTCCCGGACCTGCGCCGCGCTCACGGACCGGTAGCTGCCGATATTCCGGCCGGCCGCCAGCAACTCGTACCCGGCCAGCCCCAGCCCATACCGGGCACGGCTCCGAAAGGAATCCGCCAGCATGTACATGGGTACCGGCCGGACCAGGTGCGGGGCCACCCGCCGCAGAATCTTGCGCTCCCGCAGAGCCTCGTGGACCAGGCCGAATTCGTAATGCTCGAGGTACCGGAAACCGCCGTGGATCAACCGGGACGAGCGCCCAGATGTCCCCGACGCGAAATCGTCCTTCTCCACAAGTGCCACCGAGAAACCACGCGCGGCGGCGTCGAGAGCAATACCGGCCCCGGTGATCCCGCCACCGATCACCAGCACATCGAAGCGGTCCTCAGCCATCCGGGTCAGATTGGCCGCGCGGGTCTGGGCGGAGAACGGCAGCACGAAGGGATGGTAGCGCTCAGCCGCAGCTTTCCCCTTCTCCGCCGTCGCGAAGCACCAGCTGCAGGCACGCGCGGCCGGCCTTAACGCTCGCACCGGAGCGCACGTCCAGCCCGCACCGCGCACGTCAATCCGGCGCCAGGCGATCTCCAGGGTCTGCGCGACGAGATCCAGGCGCCACGCGATATCGCCACCGGGAAACACGTCGACGTGCCTACCACCACTCCGCTCGGGCCGTCGGTGAACCGCACCCCCGACCGCCGCTAAGCCTGAATCCACCGGCGAATTGCTGCGCGCAGCGGGCGAGACCCGCGAGCGCCGCCGCCAGGCACGCGATCATCAGCCCGGCGCTCCTCACCGGTCCACCGCCAGTGCCCGGCCCGGAGGACTGATACGCCAACCCGTTGTGATTCGATCGCGGGTAGACCGCCAGACCTGGCGCCACCCCGCCCGGCCGCGTCTGGCCGCCGGATGGAGTGACCGCCATCAGCCTCCTGGCACCAGCAGGGTCTGCGATGCGATGCTTCCGCGCGGGATCTCGCTGGCGAGCAGGGCCGGGTAGTAGTCGTTGGTCAGGTAGGGCCGCAGCAGGTTGAGGTAGAACGGGCTTGCCGGGTCGGCGCTCGTACCGCCTGGCAGGGCCGATACCGCGACGGTACGGCCGCCGGGCGCCAGATTGGCGACGAAGCGCCGCGCTGGGCCGCTGCCGAACATGAAGCCATTCACGCCGGCCCCCCGGACGGAATGAGACGCCGCGTCCACCGTCTCGAAACCGCCGTCGACGGGTATGCCGGTGAGGCCCGGCAACGGCGCGGGGAACTGCCCGAATGCCGGCGGAACGCTGAACGGCCCGCCAAGCGGGTGCGCGAGCACCAGGCGGTGCAGCAGCCCCCACCGGTAGTCGTTCTGGTTCGTGGACTGGTGGAACGCGGTGCCGAAGGCCGGGCTTGCGAGCAGGGTGAGCGCATCGCGCAGGCTGCTGAGGATCAGGTAGTCACGGCTGGCGGCCGGGTCGCTGATGCCCGGCACCGCAAAGAAGTTGATTCCCGAAGCGCCGACTCCGTGCGTGGCTGGGAACGTGTCCAGCAGGTGCTTCATGGCGCCGAGCGCGAACTGGTCGCCCGGTGCGGGCAGCCCGGCGAGGTGGTCGTCGATGATGTGGGTTACCGCGCGGGAGCGCCACGCCGCATAGATGGTCGCCGCGATGCTGTCGGCGATCTCAGCCTGTGATGGCGGCGACCCGGGGGGGCGGCCGGCGTCGTAGCCCTGCGCGATGCCGGTGGGAGTGGTGAAGTCCCAGTGCTCAAGCCGCTGCACCGCCTCGGCCACTTGGGGATCAGTGGCCAGCGCCGCGAGTTGCGGCAGGCTGCTTGTCTGAGCGTCGGTGAATGCCTGGGTGATATGGGGCACGAAGTACTCTGCGTCGAGCAGCGTGGTGTCCGCCTGCATCGCCTCGATGTCCGACATGGAGATCTTGTGCCCGGCCGCCAGCCGCTGGCGCAGCATCTCCTCGATCCGGCCGGCCCGGAACTGGTCATAACTGTAGTTGAGGTAGTAGATGCCCCCGCCCGGCCTGACCTGGTTCAGCGGGTCGTTGTCAAGGGTCGTTCCGGCCGGGTCGTTGTTCGCGTTGACGAACCAGCCGGCAGGCGGGTTGATGATGTGCGGCATCTCCGAGGCCGGATAGATCTCATACGGGATCGCCTGATCAGGCTGGGGATGCCGCACCGGCAGCCACTCGTTGCCGCCCTGGCCGTTACGGATGAACCACGGCGGCAGCCCGTCGACGGTCCCGGCCTGCAGATCCTCACGGACCGGCATCTCGGCGCTGGTGAAGTAGGCGATGTTGCCCCGGGCGTCAGCGTAGGCCCAGTTCTGCGAGCCGACGGCGAAGAACGGCAGGCCCTGCTCGAACTGCGTCAGGTTGCGCGCCTGGTCCCAGCGCAGGAACGTCTCCAGCTCGAAGGTCGGGCTGAACCCGGTGTACTGGACGCTCAGCGCGGACCCGGCGGAAGTCGCAGTGGGCGGGTCAAGCTGCAGGATCGGGCCATTGTCGCGCCGCGGCACGATAAGAGTCGCGGCGGGCACGCCATCTGCCGCAGTAGCCGTGACGAGCTGACCGTTCAGGTCATAGCGGAATGTCTCCGGGATCGGGATGACATGCTCCGGCTTGCCCTCGAAGATGGTTGACAGGCCGCTGGGCGAGGACGGGTCGGCCACAACCTTCTCGAGGTAGGTGTCGGTCACGTCCATCGGGTTGACGGTCGCGCCCCAGGAGATCCAGCGGTTGTGCCCGATGATGACGCCAGGTACCCCAGCGAAGCCCTCCCCTTCGACATCCATGCCCGCGGCCTTGAGCCCGATGGGATAAAACGTCGAGGGCTCGCCGAGGGACAGATGCGGGTCATTGGCCAGCAGCGGGTGGCCGTTCACGGCCCGGGAGCCCGCCACCGCCCACTCGTTCGAGCCCTGCGCGCCATCGCGGCCAAGCGCCTGCTGGAACATCGGGTCACCAGCGATCTTGGCGAGGTATCGGCGGGCGAGCGGCGCGGCGGCCGAGAGCTGCCGCAGATCCGCTGAGGTCAGCCGGGATGGCAGCGCTCCGGCGGCGTGGCCGCTGGCGTCCGGGACTGTGGAAGCACTGCTAAACGGCTGCGAGCGCATCACGTCCTGCGTGAACAGCGCGTAGCCCTCCTGCGGCCCAAGGGCGGCGATGTACGCCTGGAGCTGCATCGTTGACCCGATATCGAGGTCGAATGACAGCTCGAAGGAAATCGCCTTCCCGACCGTCAGGGTGTCCACCGGCGTCCACGGCTGGAACGAGGTCAGGTGAAGTGCGGGGTACTCCGGGGGAAGCGGGTGGTTGGCCACATAGGCGTTGACGCCGTCGGTGTAAGCATTCACCGCGGCCCGCAGGTCGGATGGTGCCGCGGCCCAGCTGCGCTCGGCCGCACGGCGCAGCCCGATGGTGCGCGCCTGCACGTCATTCGGCAGGGCTGCCTTGCCCAGCAGCTCGGCAAGAGTGCCACTGGCCGCGCGGCGGGTGACATCCATCTGGAACAACCGGTCGCGGGCGTGCACCCAGCCCTGCAGGAAGAATAGGTCATGCACGGACGCCGCTTCGATATGGGTGACTCCGTTGTGGTCCTGTATCAGCCGCGCCGCCGACTGCAGGCCAGGCAGCCGGGTGGTCGGCGAAGATTGTGTGAGCGGCACCGCGGCAGTCGCCGGCGCCGGCGCAACGGCGAGGAAGCCAAGGACGCTGAGGGCGCATACTAAGGTAAGAGATGACTTCAAGCGCATTTGCATAGCAACCACCACGGTGTGGAGCAAGCCGCCAATCTGCGGACACCGCCAGATTAGACCTGGCGTGGCTGCGGTGGTAGGTCAACAGCTGGCTCCCGTTTGCTGCGGGTGTCAGGTGTGCTGAGGGGTCAGCACGTGGTTGCGCATGGCCGCTGTTTCCCTCGGGGCGTCGGCCACTGGAGAGAACTGATCCTCTGCGACCGCCGCACCCTGTGGGGTGCCAAAGGTCTGCCTAGCCTGTGAGCTGCAACGATGGGCCAGGGTCGGCCGTGAGGCATGATGATCAGCCGTGTCCATCCGTCTGAGCGGCTTGCCACCGGGAGCCACGGCTGGGGGTGGGCTTCGGCGGACGCTTCTCGCCCGCCGTCACAGCGCCGGAGCTTTGCCGCTACGCACAGTGACCTCCAGATGAGGATGTCCTCTCGCTGGTCATGGTGACGGCTCCAAACATCCGTCAGCTGACCGATGTCTCCGCGTGCAACTTGCAGCAGTATTTGTCCTGCAACCGCACCGTCAAGCGTCAACAGCTTGATCGGATCTCCCCCGGGCTAGCCGCCCAGAGCGACCTGTGCTAGCCCGGACCGGCTCAACCAGCCTGGCAAGGAACCCAGATGGACACGATGGCGCGTACCCGCCCGAACGTGCGACGCAAGCTGCGCATCACGCTCACCGCAGGGCCGACCGCGGCGGCCGCCGCCCGCAGCCAGGTCCGGGCGGCCATCTACGCCTGGGATGTCCCCGTCGATTCATCCGTCGCGGTCCTGCTCACCAGCGAACTAGTGACCAATGCCCTCAGGCATGAGGCGGGCAAGACCATCGAGCTCGTTATCAGTTGCGCCTACGGCCAGTTACACGTTGATGTCTACGACACATCGCCCGTCCTGCCGATGCCGGTGGACGGGCCGGCCAACGCGGAGACCGGACGCGGGCTGATGCTGCTCGCGAGCCTCTCGAGTAGCTGGGGTTATTACCGGACCCCCACGGGCAAGGCCGTCTACTTCACGCTCATCTACTAGGCCGATCTTGACGACGCCGCCGGCCCGCAGGCCGACGCACATGGGTCCGGTGAATCGTGTCCCCCCAGCTACCCGCCGGACCTGCCCTGTTCGCCACTACCTTTCCCGCGCCCCAGCATCCAAAGCCTGGGAGACAGCCGCAGGAGGCGANNGCGTCGTGGGCGAACACGCAGTAGGGGCCGCGGCAGTAGGCGACCACCTCGGTGCCTGCCGGTAGTTCGGCGAGCCGCTGCCCGAGCTGGTTGATGGGGATGGAGACCGCGCCAGGGATGTGCCCGGCAGCGAATTCGGCGGCGGGGCGTACGTCCAGGACGATGACATCCCCCGCGCCGGCGCGGCGCAGCAGTTCGTCGCGGGAGACCTCTTCCACGTCNNGCGGTGTCGCGCATGTCTGCGTAGAGGCGGGCGACGTCGTCGCTGGCCAGGGAGTAGAAGACGCGGGTGCCCTGTTTGCGGGTGGTCACCAGCCGGGCGTGGTGGAGGACCTGCAGGTGGGCCGAGCAGGTGCTCAGGCCCAGCCCGGCCTCGGCGGCGAGGTCCTCGACGCGGCGCTCGCCCTGGGCGAGCAGGTCGAGCAGTTCCAGCCTTTTCGGGCTGGCCAGGGCCTTGCCGACGCGGGCGAACTGCTCATACAGCTCTGCCTTGCGCTGCCGGTCACCCATGGGCGCTCCTTCCTGCCATCCCGGGACACTGGGGCATGCTTGCCAGGCTGGCCGCCGCATCAGCCTGCTCGCCGACTGTGCAGCGCCAGTGTGGCATCTCGCTCCGGCCGGCCCGCGCCAGCAGAACTCCACAGCTCCGTTATGATGTTCTATAGATCTATGGAATAGTGTAGCTTAT
>DPMS01000005.1 GCA_003541285.1 Actinomycetota bacterium | reverse complement strand
GTGCTCGATGAGCCGATGAACGGCCTGGACCCGCCGCAGATCAGGGAGATGCGCGATGTCCTGCGGGACTACGCGGCCGCTGGCCGGACCGTGATCCTGTCCAGCCACCTGCTCGGCGAGGTCGAGCAGACCTGCACCCATGTGGTCGTCATGCACGAGGGCCGCCGGCTCGCGGCCGGGCCGGTCGCGGAGATCATCGGCGACGCTGGCGCGCTCATGGTCGGGACACTGGAGCCGGAGCACGCCGTCGCCGTCCTGCGCGCGATGGACGGGATCGAGGGAGCGGAACCACACCCGGGCGGGGTACTGGTCCATTACGACGGCGTGCCACCCTCCGCCGTGGTCGCGGCGCTGGTCGGGGCGGGCGTGCCGGTGGACCGCGTCGGCCCGAGCGGCCGCCTGGAGGATGCCTTCCTGGCGCTCATCGCCGCCCCGGGCAACGGCGACGGCGCGCCCGGCGACGACGGCCTCGCCTCACCGGCCGGCAGCGATCTGGTCGGCGGCCAGGGCGGTGCGCCGTGACCGCCAGCGTGAGCCCGGCCGGGCCGGGACCCGCCACACCGGCCGCAGGCGCCCAGGACCCCCGCGCTCTGGCCGCCCCCGGATACGACCCGCGCCGGACGCTGCCGCTGCGGGTGGAGGTCACCCGCCAGCTACGGCGGCGCCGGACCATGGTGGCCTTCCTCATCCTGCTGGTCCTGCCGTGGATCCTGGCCGGCGCGTTCAGCCTCGGCAGCCCGGCCCAGCCCGGCAGCGGCCCGCCCGGGCTGGTCGACCTGGCCACCGACGGCGGGCTCAACTTCGCCGCGTTCAGCTTCTTTGCCTCGGCGGGTTTCCTGCTGGTGGTGGCGGTCGCGTTGTTCTGCGGCGACACGATCGCCAGCGAGGCAGGCTGGGCGTCGCTGCGGTACCTGCTCGCGGCACCGGTGCCGCGAGCCCGGCTGCTGCGCCAGAAAATGACTGTCGCGCTCGGCTATGCGGCGGTCGCCGTGGTCAGCTTCCCGGCCATGTCGCTGCTGGCCGGCACGGTGGCGTTCGGCTGGCACCCGCTCCGGCTGCCCGCCACCGAGATCGAACTCCCCTACGGCACGGCGCTGGAGCGGACGGGGATCACCCTGGTCTACATCCTGATCACCCTGCTAGTGGTGGCCGGGGTCGCGTTCCTGCTCTCGGTCAGCACCGACTCGCCGCTGGGTGCGGTGGGCGGCGCGGTGGGGCTGGTCATCGTCAGCACGATCCTCGACCAGGTGACCGCGCTCGGGTCCTGGCGGGAGATCCTGCCCACGCACTGGCAGTTCGCCTGGCTGGACGCGTTCTCGGTGCAGCTGTCCTGGGGGGCGATGGTCGAAGGTGCCGCAGTCTCGGTTTCCTACGCGCTGGTCCTGTTCGCGCTGGCATTCCGGCACTTCCGCCGCAAGGACATCGTCTCCTGACGGCGCGCCCCGCGGCCGTGGCGGTCGTTCCCTGGACAGCTCGCGGACCTGGTGTTGCGGGAGGCGGCGCTGGTGCTGCTGGCGAGGTGGGTTATGACCGGCTGACCATGGACGCGGTGGCCGCGCGCGCCCGGGCGGGCAAGACCACGATCTACCGGCGGTGGCCGGGCAAGGCCGAGCTTGTCGTCGATGCGCTGAACAGCCTCAAGGGCGTGCCCGATGTCCCGGCACCGGATCGCTGCGGCGCGACCTGCGCGCCCTGGCGGAGTCGATCACCAGCGCCGAGGGCAAGTTCGGCGCCCAGGTGGCGATCGGCATGGTCAGCGCGCTGGCCTATGACGGCGAGCTGCGGCGGGTGTTCGGGGAGATGTAGCGGGTCTGGCCGGGATGGAGTGAGTCAGGCCGCAGCGTTGAAAGGTCCGCAAAGCGGTATGGCGGATGGCGTCATGTGCGGCTGATTTTTCCCTGGGGTGCGAGCGGCAGGGAGCGGAGCCGGGTGCCGGTGGCGGCCCGGATGGCGTTGGCCAGGGCCGGGGCCACGGCGATGAGCGGGGTTTCGCCTCCGCCGGCCGGCGGCTGGTCCGGGCGGTCGACCAGGATGGCTTCCACGGGCGGGACGTCTGGCAGGCGGGGCACCCGGTACTGCGACAGTGAGGCGTTGCGGATCACGCCGTCGGCGAAGTCCACCTGCTCGAACAGCGCCCCGCCCAGGCCCATCACGGTGGCGCCCTCGACCTGGTTGGCCAGGTTGGCCGGGTCGACGACGGCGCCGCAGTCAAAGGCGGTCACTAGCCGCAGCACGTGCAGCGTGCCGTCGTCGCCCACCGCGACTTCGGCGGCGGTGGCGACCCGGCTGTCTTTTTCCCGCCCGCAGGCCAGGCCGAGGCCGTGGCCGCCGCTTGGGCCAGCGCCGGAGCCGGGGCCGCCGGGCCGCTGGTCGCGCCGGTCCCAGCCGATCCGGTCGGCGGCCTGGCGCNNCGCCTCGTCCAGCCCCAGGGCTTCGGCCAGCTCGCCGCGGACCCGGAAGGGGGTCGAGGTGCTCACCCACACCGTCAGCCGCCCGGATTCCCACCGGGCCAGGGCGGCGCGGGGCTCAAGCGGGACGTGGGCCAGGTATGCGGTGGTGTAGCTGGCCGCCAGCCGCGACGGCCCGGCCGCCAGCGCCACGTCGACGTCGCCGGTGACGTGCCGGTACGGGGTGTTGAAGCCCTGGCCCCCGGCCGGGTGGGCCCGCAGGTAGGCCTCCAGCTCCGCCGGGCCCGGCTGGGCGGTCAGCTCCCAGTCCGCGGCGATGGCCCCAGCCGCCGCGCG
>DPMS01000122.1 GCA_003541285.1 Actinomycetota bacterium | reverse complement strand
TGGGCCTGCGCTCCTTCCTCCGCGACGGCGGTTTCACCGCGTTCACGACCAACTTCGAGGACCTCGGCGGCCTGCGCCAGCTGCCCGGGCTCGCCGTCCAGCGCCTGATGGCCGACGGCTACGGATTCGGCGGCGAGGGCGACTGGAAGACCGCGGCCCTGCTGCGGGTGCTCAAGGTGATGTCCGCGGGCCGGGAGGGCGGAACCTCCTTCATGGAGGACTACACCTATCACCTCGGTCCTGGCGAGCCAAAGATCCTCGGCGCGCACATGCTCGAGGTCTGCCCCACCATCGCCGCCGGCCGCCCCAGCTGCGAGATCCACCCACTGGGGATCGGCAACCGCGAGGACCCGGTCCGCCTCGTGTTCACCGCCGCCCCCGGCCCCGGCTTGGTGGTGGGCATCTCCGACGCCGGCGACCGCTTCCGCCTGACCGCGAACGTGATCGAGATCGTCGAGCCAGACGAGCCGCTGCCCCGGCTGCCCGTCGCCCGGGCCGTCTGGAAGCCCGAACCCGACCTGGCCACCTCCACCGAGAGCTGGCTGCTCGCCGGCGGCCCGCACCACACCGTCCTGAGCACCGCCGTCGGCCTGGAAGCCCTCGAGGACTTCGCCCGCATCACCGAGACCGAGCTTCTCCTCATCGACGCCACCACAGATCACAGGCAGTTCGCCAAGGAACTCCGCTGGAACCAGGCCTACTACCGGCTCGCCCGGAGACTGTGACCACGCGCACGGCACCCCAATGAACGCATAAGCAGCGCCGCCACCGGCTCAACCGCGGCGGGGACCGGCAGGCCGACTCCGCGCTGTGGCGGATCGTCTTCACCCGGCTGGCCGCCCGTTCCCCCTGCATCGTGATCAAGGCCGTGAAAGCTTAGACACATCTACTGCAGCCCGGGCTAGATGCTTGTTGCCTGTGGCTTTCCAGCTGCTAGCGATTCGTTTTCCGGCTCGGCCGGACCACCCCTGAGGAGGAGTCCGAGCGTCTCAGCCACCTCGGCCAGGCGCGCGCGCCGGGCCCTCAGCCCCGCCCGGAATTCCGGATTGTCGGTAGCTGTGATCTCGTGACTCAAATCCCTCAGGTACGAATCGAGCAAGCTCTCTAGGTGTCCGGCCTGCTCCTTGGTGAGTTTCAGTTCCACAAGCCCTCCTCCGCTCAAGGTTCTCCCCGCGCACGCAAGCCAGTCCTGAGCCCAGGGCGACACGTCCGTCACTGCCATGAGGATGGACTGCGTGCGCCTGGACCGGCAGGCTCCTGCGCCAGGCGCCGCGCCTAGCGTTCTCGCCGAGCCGCACTGTTCCGGTGAGCCGGGCCGACTCACTCGCCCGTCCTCATGCTCAGTCAAGCACGTTGTCTGCCATCAGGGCCGATGGTCCCTACCTCTGTACCTCCTTCACCAGTAAGGCCTGTCGGGTGGAGCGCTTACAGGCTGGGTTACCGCCCAGATGGGGCGCAGGCTCATCCGCGGCCGCGGCCGCTCCGGCTACCGCGGTGTCGTCCTCTGGCTGCATGCGGGCGAGCCCTGGAGGCCGCGGGCGCTGACCACCTCGGCCAGGACAACTGAGGGCACCTGGGCGGGCCACAAGCTACGCCGGCGTAGCTCGATGAGGCGGGCGGGCTGGCCCGCCAGCGCGCTGATGCCGCCAGCGTCCAGTACCAGCGTCACGCGCTGCGTACCTGGTGTCCACCGCCATGGCTGGCGGGCAGCACCTTGCCGGCCCACTCCTGGGCGGCCCTGAGTTCGTGCTGCGGGACAGGGCCAAGCTCGGCGTCCAGATCTGCTGGGTAGGCATCAAGTTCGCTGATCTTTGCCCACCGGTCGAAGCGCTCGACGATGGATGTATCTCGGCGGGCCATGCGGCCACTTGTCTGTTGGCGGCAGCCGCCGCGCGCTGGCGAACAAGGAGGCAAGCAAATGGCCGTGGACTACGCACAAGCCCGCATGCTCGCCAAGGCTTCCGAACTCCGGCCGGGGGACATCGACCGGGTCAACGAGATCCTGGAAAACGCCGGACTCGGACGTCCGATCCGGCCCCCCGAAGCCAGCACCTCCGCGGCCAGCGCTTCCGGTCTGGCGGTGCTGCCTGTCGTCGGCGCCGACCCGATGGCCATCCGGGACGTTGTGCGCGCACATGTCAGGCAGGGCGGGGAACTGCTCACGCTGGTCCCGGACTACCAGTACAACGTTGGCACCGTGGAGCAGGGCGGGTGGGACGCCGAGTTCTTCGATGCCGCCGGGAAGAAGAGCGGGCACGGGGCCTTCGCCTGGCTGCCCGCGCCGGCCTATGAGATGCCGACCCCGCAGCCCTGGCAGGGGCCTGGCCGACGGCCCGTGATCGCGCTGCTGGACAGCGGGGTGCAGCCGCATGACTGGCTATCGGATGCGGCGGACAGCCCGCCATTCGTCGTCGATGCCGGGCAGAAGTACGGCTGGTATGCTCCGCTGCTGCTCGATAGCCCAGCGCCGCCCTACGGCAGCCACTGGGCCCATGCCACCTTCATGGCCGGGCTGATCCGCCTTATAGCACCCGGCGCGCAGATCCTGTCCCTGAAGGTGATGAGCAGCGCGGGAAAGGTCAACGAGTCCGACGTGATCAATGCGCTGACCTGGCTGGCAAACCCCCCCGACCACGACGCCGCCGCCAACATGGTCCTGATGGCCTTCGGGCGCCCGGCAGACCCCGGCGACAGCGACCTCAAGGACCTCAGAGCGGCCATCCAGAAGCTCAGTGGCCAGAACGTGCGGATCGTCGCCTCGGCAGGCAACGACGGCTCGGAGCACCCCGTGTACCCAGCCGCCTTTGCCGCCGAAACGGGCCTGCCAGTGGTGAGCGTCGGTGCGCTTGCCTCAGCAACCGAGCGTGCGCCCTACAGCAACTCCGGGCCCTGGGTCCGGGAGTGGCGCAAGGGCAAGGACATCATCAGCATCATGCCGCTGACGACGCAGGACATCGGCAGGCAACGGTTGACCGCACGAACCAGCTTCGGTCCCTACACCGTGACGGCTAGTGGCAACGGGTACGCGTGGTG
>DPMS01000124.1 GCA_003541285.1 Actinomycetota bacterium | reverse complement strand
GGCAGCGAGCCGGAAGGGCTCATCGACGAACTGCGGGTGATCGCCCGCCGGGCCCGGCTGGACCTGCTGGCTGGTGTCCAGGGGAACCGGCTGGTGGTCGTGCTGGGCGGCACCTCCGATCCGCTGACGGCAGCGCATCAGTTCGCTGGCCGGTTCGGCCCGGGACCAATGGTGGTCGGCCCGGTCGTGGCCGACCAGCAGTCCGCCGCCCGCTCGGCCGCGGCCGCCCTGGCCGGGCTGCGGGCCGCTCCTGCCTGGCCCGACGCACCGCGGCCGGTGCGAGCCGCCGACCTGCTACCCGAACGCGCACTCGATGGTGACGAAACCGCCCGCACCGAACTCGTACAGCACGTCTACGAACCGTTGCTGAGCGGCGGCTCGGCCCTTATCGACACCGTCGTCACCTACCTTGAGCAGGGCTTCTCGCTGGAAGCGACCGCGCGGCTGCTGTTCGTGCACCCCAACACGGTTCGTTACCGCCTGCGCCGGGTCAGCGAGCTGACCGGGCTCAGCCCGGCCGAGGGGCGCAGCGGATTCACCCTCTGGGTGGCGATTGTCCTAGGACGCCTGGTTCACAAGCGAACATAGTTTGTAGAACATCTACAGAGAATTCCCGCAGAACTTCGTGGTCTTCCTCACCCATGTGGCAGAGTTCTACAGTGCAGGGTAAGAGTATGCTCGTCTTCGCAGCGCCGGGACAGGGTGCGCAGGCCCCTGGCTTTCTCGCTTCCTGGCTGGAACTGCCCGGCTTCGCCGACCGCCTCGCCGGCTGGTCCGACCTCGCCGGGTGCGACCTGATCGCCTACGGCACCACTGCCAGCGCGGACGAGATCCGGGATACCGCCATCGCCCAGCCTCTGCTGGTGGCGGCCGCCATCGCCGCGACTGAGGCACTGTGCGGTGATCTCGGCCAGGCTCGCCGCCAGGGCGGGATCGCGGCCGGTCACAGCGTGGGCGAGCTGGGCGCCGGAGCCATCGCCGGTGTGCTGACACCCGAGGATGCCATGCGGCTGATCGCGGTGCGCAGCAAGGCCATGGCGCGCGCCGCGGCGACGGAGGCCACCGGCATGACCGCTGTCCTCGGCGGGATCGAGTCCGACGTGCTGGCGGCCATCGAGGCCTGCGGGCTCACCCCGGCGAACATCAACGCCACGGGGCAGATCGTCGCCGCCGGGACACTGGCGCAACTCGCGGCCTTCGCGGCGGACCCGCCGGCCGGAGCCCGGCTGCGGTCGCTGTCGGTGGCGGGCGCATTCCACAGCCCGCACATGAAGCCCGCGGTCGCCGACCTGCGCCAGGCCGCCAGCGACGTGGACGCCGGCGATCCGGCGATCGTGCTGCTGTCCAACCTCGACGGCGCCGCCGTCAAGTCCGGCACCGACTGGCTGGAGCGGATCATCACCCAGGTCAGCGCGCCGGTGCGGTGGAAGGAATGCATGCAGTCCATGGCCGGCCTCGGCGCGAGCGCCTTCATCGAACTGCTGCCCGGCGGTACCCTGACCGGCCTGGCCAAACGGGCACTGCCCGGGGTGGCGGCGGTGGCCCTGAAGACCCCCGATGATCTCGCCGCTGCCCGTTCCCTGCTGGCCGAGCACGGCGCACTCGACCCCAGGGATAACGACCATCTGCCCGAGTGGCGGCTGATCGTCTCGCCGCACGACGGCACCTTCCGGGCTGGCGACCCTGGCCGGGCAGCCACCCCGGGGGTCTCGGTGACCACCGGTGCTTCGCTCGGCCATGTCGAGGTCCGCACCGGCCAGCACCCCATCACCCCCTCCTTCCCCGCCACCATCCTGGAGTGGCTCGTCGAGGACGGAGACCCGGTCAACACCGGCCAGCCACTGGTCAGGTTGCAGCCTGAAGGAACCGAGTGAGCCCCACAGAGCACGGGAAGGGCGGACCACACATGCGTCTGATCGAGGGTTCACCGGCTGCCCGGATCCTGGCCTTCGGCGGGTACCAGCCCGCGAAGGTGGTGACCAACGACGACATCGCGGCGAGCGGGGTGGACACCAGCGACGAGTGGATCCGCAGCCGGGTCGGGATCGCCAGCAGGCGGATCGCCGGCCCCGATGAGAGCCTGGCCGACATGGCGGCCGCCGCGGGCGGCAAGGCGCTGGCCGCCAGTGGCCTGTCCGCTGCTGACATCGACCTGGTGATCGTGGCCACCTGCACCCCCGAGGCGCCGATCCCGAACACCGCCGCCACCGTGGCCACCAGGCTCGGCATCCTCGCGCCGGGCGCCTACGACCTGAATGCGGCCTGCGCCGGCTTCTGCTACGCGCTCGCGACGGCCAGCGACGCCGTCCGGGCCGGCACAGCCCGGCATGTGCTGGTGATCGGCGCCGAGAAGCTCTCCCAGTGGGTGGACTGGACGGACCGTTCGACCTGCATCATCTTCGCCGACGGTGCGGGCGCCGCGGTGGTCGGGCCGGTCACGGACCCGCAGGCCGGGCCCGGCATCGGGCCGGTGGTCTGGGGCAGCGACGGCGGGATGGCCGACAAGATCGCCATCGCGGACCGGAACTCGTTCATCGTGCAGGAAGGGCAGGCCGTGTTCCGCTGGGCCACCACCGCCCTGCACCCGGTCGCGAGAAAGGCCTGCGAACTGGCCGGGGTTGACCCCACCGAGCTGGCCGCGTTCGTCCCGCATCAGGCCAACCTGCGCATCATCGAGGCCATCGCGCGCAAGATCGGTGCGCCGCAGGCACGGGTCGCCGACGACATCGTGCATGCCGGCAACACGTCGTCCGCGTCGATCCCGCTCGCGCTGTCCCGCATGATCGAACGTGGCGAGATCGGCTCCGGCGAAGCCGTTCTGCTGCTGGGATTCGGGGCGGGGATCAGCTATGCCGCCCAAGTGATCACGGTACCCTAGCCGGGCCCTGGCGCCGGGGCCCTGTTCCCCGAGCCGACGATAACCATACGAAGGAGAAGACGGGCAGATGGCCATGACCCAAGACGAAATCCTGACCGGCCTCGGCGAGATCATCGACGAGGTGGCCGGCGTTCCGGCCGACCAGGTAACCCCCGACAAGAGCTTTGTCGACGACCTGGACATCGACTCGCTGTCCATGGTCGAGATCGCGGTGGCCGCGCAGGACAAGTTCGGGGTCGAGATCCCCGACGACCAGCTGAAGAACCTCAAGACAGTGCAGGACGTCATCGACTACGTGCACACGGCGGGCGTCTCGGCCTGAGACGGGGCACCGCCCCAGGCAGGCCACGCGTCACCGCGGCACACAGCGAAGGAGCGATTCACAGTGCGGGCAGACCAACCACGCGTCGTCGTCACCGGTTTGGGCGCGACCTCGCCGCTGGGCGGTGATGTCGCCTCGACCTGGACATCGCTGCTGGCTGGGCGCAGCGGAGCGCGCGAGCTCGCCAAGGACTGGGCACCGGAGCTTCCGGTGCAGATCGCCGCGCCCGCCGCGGTCGACCCGGCCACGGTGCTCGACCGCGTGCAGGCGCGCCGGCTGGACCGGTGTGAGCAGTTCGCTCTGGTCGCCGCCCGCGAGGCGTGGGCCCATGCGGGCGCCCCGGAGGTGGCTCCCGAGCGGCTGGGAGTGGTCGTGTCCAGCGGTATCGGCGGCGTCGCTTCCACCCTGGCCGCTTACGACACGCTGAAGGAAAAGGGCTGGCAGCGCCTGTCCCCCTTCACCGTCCCCATGCTCATGCCGAACGGCTCCGCAGGGTGGATCGGGATCGAGCTGAACGCCCGCGCCGGGGTGCACACCACGGTCAGCGCGTGCGCGTCCGGTGCGGAGGCCATCGGGTACGCCATCGAGATGATCCGGTCCGGCCGGGCCGACGTCGTGCTCGCGGGCGGGACCGAGGCCGCGATCATCCCGCTGAACGTCGCAGCCTTCGCGGCGATGCGGGCACTGTCCCTGCGCAACGATGAGCCGGAGCGGGCGTCGCGCCCATTCGACAAGGGCAGGGACGGCTTCCTGCTCGGCGAGGGCGCCGGCATGGTGGTGCTCGAATCGGCCGAGCACGCGGCGGCCCGGGGCGCGATGGTGCACGCGGTCGCGGCCGGCGCCGGCTACTCGGCCGACGCCCATCACATCGCCCAGCCCGAGCCCACCGGCAGGGGCATCGTCGCCGCGATCGAGCGGGCGCTCGCGGACGCGGCGCTCACCCCCGATCAGGTGGTGCACATCAACGCGCACGCCACCTCGACCCCGGCCGGGGACGTGGTCGAGGGGCAGGCCATCAGGGCGGCGCTCGGCCCGGCGGTGGACGGCGTGGTGGTGTCGGCCACCAAGTCGATGACCGGGCACCTGCTCGGCGGCGCGGGCGCACTGGAGGCGGTCGCCACCATCCTTGCGCTGCGGGAGGGGGTCGCCCCGCCCACCATCAACCTCGACGACCCCGACGATGAAGCCGGCATCGACATCGCTACCGAGCCAAGGGATCTCAAGCCGCACGGCAGCGCGCCGATGGCGGCGCTGAACAACTCGTTCGGGTTCGGCGGGCACAACGTGGCGCTCGCCTTCACCGCCGCATGAAGCGGAGTCACTGCCGTCAAGCCACGCTCTGCGCCACCGCAAGGAGACTTCCGTGACAGTAGTCGACAGCCGGAGCCCGGCTACCCCGGGCGCACCGGCCCAGGCCCCGCAGGCCGACGGCGGGCCTGCCCGCCCGGCGGCCATCACCCGTGACCCCGAAGTCAGGCTGGAGACCCTGTTCGATCCGGGCACCATGCGGCTGCTCACGCCGCACGACGCCAGTGGGGCGCTGGCCGCCACCGGCGAGATCGGCGGCACGCTGGCGGCGGCGTTCGCCAGCGAC
>DPMS01000807.1 GCA_003541285.1 Actinomycetota bacterium | reverse complement strand
ACCGCCGGGCGGAGATCGAGGAACTGGAGCAGGCCAGGCTGCGGCGGCTGCCGCTGGCCGCCGGCGTCGGGCCGCCGCACGCCGGGCAGGCACCCCCGTCCGGGGCGCTGCTCGCCGCCGGGCAACCCGGCGATGGTGAGGCGGAACAGGAGAGCCGGCAGTGACCAGCGAGAATCTCCCCGACCGGGCAGCGATCGCGGGCCAGGAGCGGCTGTCCGAGCAGGTCGCGCGGACCGGCATGTTCGGCACCCCGACGACCGGCGACACCTCCGGGTACGGCGGGCTGCGGGTCCGGCGTGCCCCGGTCCCCGCCAGCGAGCGGCCCTACGGCTCCTACTTCGACGAACTCGCCGACAACCTCGGTCAGGCGCTGGAGAAAGAAAGCATCGGCTTCGACGAGGCGATCGAGCGGGTGATCGTGGACCGGGGCGAGCTCACCCTTCACGTCCGGGCCGAGCACCTGACCGGGGTGGCGAAAGTCCTGCGGGACGAGCCGTCGCTGGCGTTCGAGCTGTGCCTGGGGGTCAGCGGGGTGCACTACCCCTGGGACACCGGCCGGGAACTGCACGCCGCCTACCCGCTGCTGTCCATCACCCACAACCGGCGGGTCCGGCTTGAGGTGAGCGCTCCCGACGCCGACCCGCGGGTGCCGTCGATGGTCGGCGTCTACCCGACCTGTGACTGGCACGAGCGGGAGACCTGGGACTTCTTCGGGATCATCTTCGAGGGCCATCCCGCGCTCACCCGGATCGAGATGCCCGACGACTGGAAGGGCCACCCGCAGCGCAAGGACTACCCGCTGGGCGGCATCCCGGTCGAGTACCGCGGCGCTCACGTGCCGCCCCCGGACGAGCGGAGGTCGTACCAGTGACCGCGGAGACAGAAGGCCGCGTCTATCACGTCGGCGGGCAGGACTGGGACGAGGTTGTCGCCGCCGCCGACGAGGCCGGGGACCGGCCGGGCGAGGAGCGCCTGGTCGTCAACATGGGCCCCCAGCACCCGTCCACGCACGGGGTGCTGCGGCTGATCCTGACCCTCGACGGCGAGACGGTGACCGAGTTGCGGCCGGTCATCGGCTACCTGCACACCGGCATCGAGAAGAACATGGAGTTCCGTACCTGGACGCAGGGCGTCACGTTCTGCACCCGGATGGACTACCTGTCACCGATCTTCAACGAGACCGCGTACTGCCTGGCCACCGAGCGCCTGCTCGGCATCGAGGGCAGGATTCCCCAGCGGGCCAGCGTGCTGCGGGTGCTGATGATGGAGCTCAACCGGATCTCCTCGCACATGATGGCGGTCGGCACGTTCGGCATGGAACTGGGCGCGACCACCGTCTTCCTCTATGGCCTGCGGGAACGGGAGAAGGTGCTCGACCTGTTCGAGCTGATCTCCGGCCTGCGGATGAACCACGCCTACATCCGGCCCGGCGGAGTGTCCCAGGATCTGCCGCCCGGCGCGCTGGAGCGGATACGCGAATTCCTCGGCGTGATGCCCGCCCAGATGAGCGAACTGCGCAGGCTGCTGGACGCCAACCCGGTCTATATCGCGCGGACGAAGAACGTCGCCTTCCTGGACCTGGCCGGCTGCATGGCGCTCGGGGTCACCGGGCCGATGCTGCGGGGCAGCGGGCTGCCCTGGGACCTGCGCAAGAGCCAGCCCTACTGCGGCTACGAGACCTATGAGTTCAGCGTCCCGACCCGGGACACCTGCGACGCCTACGGCCGCTACCTCGTCCGGATGGACGAGATCGACGAGTCACTCAAGATCATCGAGCAGTGCGTGGACCGGCTGGCCGCCAAGCGCCCGCCGCACGACCCGGTCATGATCGACGACCCGAAGATCGGCTGGCCGGCCCAGCTCGCGGTGGGTGCGGACGGGCTCGGGAACTCCCCGGCCCACATCGCCAAGATCATGGGCCAGTCGATGGAAGCGCTCATCCATCATTTCAAGCTGGTCACCGAGGGCTTCCGGGTGCCCGCCGGGCAGGCCTACGCCTGCGTCGAATCACCGCGCGGCGAACTGGGCTGCCACGCGGTCAGCGACGGCGGGACCCACCCGCACCGGGTGCACTTCCGCGATCCCTCGTTCACCAACCTGCAGGCTGTCTCGGCGATGACCGAGGGTGGGATGATCGCCGACGTGATCGCGGCCGTGGCGAGCATAGACCCGGTGATGGGAGGGGTGGACAGGTAATGCCGTTCAGCGACGAAGTGCGCGCCCGGCTGGACGCGGACGCCGACGAGATCATCGGCCGTTACCCGCGCCCGCGGTCGGCCCTGCTTCCCCTCCTGCACCTGGTCCAGGCCGAGGAGGGCTACGTCTCCGACGACGGCCTCGCCTTCTGCGCGCAGCGGCTGGGCCTGGCCGAGGCGGAGGTGGCCGCCGTGGCCAGCTTCTACACCATGTACAAGCGGCACCCGGTCGGCGAGTACCACGTCGGCGTCTGCACCAACACGCTGTGCGCCGTCATGGGCGGCGACCAGATCCTGGCCGGCCTGCGCGAGCACCTCGGCGTCGGCGGCGATGAGCCCACCGCCGACGGCAAGGTGAGCCTGGAGCACGTGGAATGCAACGCGGCCTGCGACTACGCCCCGGTCGTGATGGTCAACTGGGAGTTCTTCGACAACATGACCCCCGATACCGCCCGCGCACTCGTCGATGACCTGCGGTCCGGCGCCGGGGCCGCCCCCGCCCGCGGGCCCGGGCGGCTGTGCAGCTTCCGGGAGGCCTCCCGGATCCTGGCAGGCTTCCCCGACGGGCAGGCGGGGCTTGGCCCGCAGGCGGGGGGGCCCCCCCTGGCCGGCCTGAAGGTGGCCAGGGAGCACGGCTGGACGGCGCCGGCCGCGCCCGCCGGCCCGGGCACGGCAGCCAGCGCCACGGCCGCCGCTGGCAGCAAGGAGGGCCAGCAGTGAGCGACACGCTCACCCCGGTGCTCACCGCCCACTGGGACCAGCCGGACTCGTTCACGCTGGCGGCCTACCGCCGTAACGGCGGCTACCAGGCGCTGGTGAAGGCGCTGGCGATGCAGCCCGAGGACATCGTCACCGCGGTGAAGGGATCGGGGCTGCGCGGCCGCGGCGGGGCCGGTTTTCCCACCGGCGTGAAGTGGGGGTTCCTCCCGAAGGGCGACAAGCCCCACTACCTGGTGGTCAACGCCGACGAGTCCGAGCCGGGCACCTGCAAGGACATCCCGCTGATGATGGCCACCCCGCACCTGCTGCTCGAGGGGGCGATCGTCACCTCGTACGCGATCGGCGCGCCGCAGGCCTTCATCTATGTCCGCGGCGAGGTCCTGCACGTGGTGCGGCGGCTCCAGCAGGCGGTCGGCGAGGCCTACCAGGCCGGCTA
>DPMS01000407.1 GCA_003541285.1 Actinomycetota bacterium | reverse complement strand
CATTCACGGTCCGGTCGATGACATTCTCCAGCCGGTCGCCCGCCTCGGTCAGGCTGTACTCAAGATTCAGCAAGCCGGACACATCCAGGTCGATGTGCTCGCTCATCGTCGAGACCGTCACCGGGTTGGCCGACAGCTTGATCACCGGTTCGACCGGATGGCCGACGACGTTGCCCTGGCCGGTGGGGAACAGGTGGATCACCGCACCCGCGGCCGCGGTCAGGGTGATGAACTCGGCGGCGGCACAGGATGTGTCCATGAAGTTCAGGCCGGCCACGGTCGGCCGCTCCCCGGGGGCCAGCGCGTCCACCACCGGTGCGGTACCGGTCTTCTCGATATTGCCGAGTGCCTTCTCCTCGATGGTGGACAGCCCGCCGCGGATGTTGCCCTGGGTGGGCTGGGAGCCGAGCAGGTTCGCGCCGGTGCGCTCGACCATCGCCAGGTAGTCGTCGAAGAACTGCTGGAACTTGCCGCGCACCTCGTCGGTGGCACAGCGGGCGGCGATGAGGTGCTCGCCACCGGTGAGCTCGGTTGTCTCACCGAACAGGACGGTGCCCCCGGCGGCGATGTGGCGGTCCACGACCTGTGAGGTCGCGGGGTTCGCGCCGAGGCCGCTGGTGGTGTCGGACTCGCCGCACTTGATGCTCATGAGCAGTTCGCCCCGCTCGATGGGGACCCGGGTGATCTCGCTCGCGTCCTGCATCATCTGCGCGGCCCGCCGCGCGGCCATCTCCAGGACGCGCAGGTCGCCGTGGCGCTCGATGGAGAACTGGGCCACCGGCTTGCCCGTCTCGGCGATCCCGGACGCGATCCGCTCGGTCCAGGCGGGCTCGATGCCGATCACGATCGCGGCGGCCACGTTCGGGTTGGCGCCGGTGCCGATCATCGTCCGGAAGAACAGGTCGAGGTCAGCCCCGAACTGCAGCCGCCCGTAGGGGTGGGGCAGCGCCAGAGTGCCGGGAATGGCCCTGGCGACCGACTCGACGACCGCGTTCGACAGGTCGTCGACCGGGACGATCACCACGTGGTTGCGGATCCCGACCCTGCCGTCTGCCCGCCGGTAGCCGGTCAAACGCTGCTGCGCCACCGCGCGCTCCTCAGGTTGTGAGTGTGGACGAGGGTTCCGGCCTGGATGGGGCGCCGGGTCAGGCCGATGAGAACGCCATACTCGGTGACGTTCTCGTCTTCGGCGAGGTCCCGCAGCGCGATCTTGTGCCCGAGTGGGATGGCCTCGCGGGCCTCGATCGCGAAGCGTTCCCCGGACGCGAGGTAGGCGCCGGTGGTGCCGCCGGGATCGGTGTCGCGCACCGCCACCGCAACGTCATCGCCCTCGTGGTGAACCAGGAAGGCGAGGTCGCCTGCAGGCGGCGAAGAGGCGGGATCGGGCACATTAACCTCCGTGGTCAGACCTCTGCTGTTTACGACCGGTACGGTAGGGCCCGCTCCCGGCAGTGTCAACAGCGGAGCTGTCAATTGCGTTCTGACCTGCATGAATGTAGGGATTCACGAGAGGGTCGTTGACAGCCGTCCCGGCATGCCGTTAATGTCCCCCGAATCACAGTGGTCAGACCTTAGATGACCTGTCCACCTACTGACGGCGAAGGAGACGGTCACGTGGCGGACAAGGCTCGGCCGCGCGCCGGGACCGCAGCTGATGGCCCCCCGTCAGCGGACGGCCGCATCGAATGCGAGAGCNNGGTGCGGCGGTGACCGGGCCGGATCCCCGGGTGGCCGTGGTCTTCCAGCACTTCGGGCTGTTCCCCTGGAAGAGCGTTTACCGCAATGTCGCCCTGCCGCTGCAACTGGCCAGGGTCGAGCGCACCGAACTGGATAGGCGGGTCAGCGAGGCCATCCGCACCGTCGGCCTGGCAGGCCACGAACGCAAGTATCCCGCCCAGCTGTCGGGCGGGATGAAACAGCGGGCCGGGCTCGCCCGGGCGCTGGCCACCGCCCCGGACGTGCTCCTCATGGACGAGCCCTTCGCGGCGGTGGACGCGCAGGTCCGGGAGGTCCTGCAAGAAGATCTGCTCGCGCTGCGCGACCGGCTGAAGCAGACGATCGTGTTCATCACCCACAGCATCGATGAAGCGATCACCCTCGGCGACCGGATCCTGGTCATGGCCACCCGGCCGGGCCGGATCGTCCGGGACGTCAGTGTCCCCATCGACCAGCCCCGCACCATCGCCCAGGTACGGCGCCATCCCGCCTACGCCGGGCTGCGGGAGGAGATCTGGGGCCAGCTCCGGCAGTCCGCCATCGATCAGGCAGGTGACCAGTGACCGAACCCAGTAGCACGCCCGCCGGCGCTGCGGGCCTGGCTGGCCCGATGAGCCCGGCCGGCGCTGGCGTGGCAGCCGGGGGCAGCCGGGAACAGATCGAGGCCGCCATCGCGGAGCGCCTCCGCCGCCGGGCCCGCCGCGGCCGGCGCGTCTACCTCGCCATCCGGATCGGGTCGCTGATCGCGGTCCTGGCCGCCTGGCAGTGGTACGGCATGCACTCGATCGCCATCATCTTCGACCCGATCACCGCGGTCATGGCCGCCCTGTGGCACCTCTGGCGTGAGGGCGGGCTGGGCAGCGCCATCTGGTACAGCCTGTGGACCTTCGCCATCGGCTACCTGGCCGGCCTGATCGCCGGCGTGGTGATCGGGATGTGCATCGGCGCCTACCAGAAGGCCGAGGCCGCGGCGGGGCTGTATCTGCAGGCGCTGTACGCGACCCCGATGGTGGCGATCGTTCCGCTGCTGAGCATCTGGCTCGGGTTCGGGGTGCTCACCCAGGAACTCATCATCGCCCTTTTCGTGCTGTTCCCCAGCGTGGTCACGGTCTCCTACGGGGTCCGCAACCTCGACAGCGACCTGCTGGAGGTCGCCAGGTCGCTGCGCATGGGCCGGCTCAGCCTCTGGCGGCACGTCCTGCTGCCCGGCACGGTCCCCTACATCGCGGCGGGTGCCGCCCAGGGGGTGGCGATGGGCCTGGTCGGCATGTTCATCGCGGAGATCTTCACCCAGCTGTCCGGGCTCGGAAACCTGCTCGAAACCGCGGCCCAGACCTATCACACCGATCAGGCGCTGGCCGTCGTCCTGGTGATCATGACGCTGGGTGTCCTGCTCCGCACCCTGATCACCTTCATCCAGCGCAAAGTGGCCCCCTGGGCGAGGTAGACCCGCTCACCGGGCGCAACGGGTGGCCGCCACCAGCGGATCACCCATCCACTCCAGTCCCCGCACCATCCGCCTCAAGATCATCCGGCATAACGACATGAGGTTCCCATGAAAGTTCGCTCTTTCACCGCGCCCCGGCTGGGCCACGCGGGATCCCCGGCCCGGCTGGGCCGGGCGGCCAGGTCGCCCTGGGCCGTAGCGGCGGCCGTCGCCAGTGCGCTCGCGCTGAGCGCGTGCGGCTCGTCTGGCCCGACCAGTTCATCCGGCTCCAGCGGCTCCGGCGGCAACGCCTGGGCCAGCGTCAACGTCGGGATCGCGCTGTCGCCTCCGAAGGCCATCTTCATGGGGCCCTACGTGGCCCAGGCGCAGGGCTTCTTCGCCAAGGAGCACCTGCACGTCAAGTTCATCAGCATGCCGAACGGCCTGCAGACCGAACTCGGCACGACCGCCGGCAGCATCGACTTCGGGTTCAGCTCCGCCAGCGACTCGATCGAGGCGGCCGCGCAGCACGCGCCCATCCACGCCATCTGGTCCTACGGGACCAAGCTCGACACGCAGTGCATCGGCGCGCCGGGCATCAAGACCGCCAAGAACCTGATCGGCAGGCCGGTGGGATCCACCGGGACTGACGGGTTCTCGATCACCTTGCTGCAGGCCTGCCTTGAGCCGGCCGGGGTACACCTGAACCAGGTGAAGCCGATCAACATGACCCGTTCGGAGTTCGTGCCGGCCATGGTCGCCGGGAAGATCGACGCGGCGGTGTTCCACGCCGACGACGCCTATGTGATCACCCATCAGCTCAAGGGTGCTTCCGTGCTGGAGTCGGAGTACCAGACCATCCCGCAGTGGTGGTACGGCGGGGTGAGCATGCTCGACTCCTACGGCAAGGCCAACCATGATGTCGTCGTGCGCTTCCTGACCGCGATGATGATGGCGGACCGCTGGATGAACAACCCGGCCAACAGCACCGCCCTGGCCGCTCTGGCCACCAAGACCACCCAGGAGGACCCCGCGGCCGTCGCCTACGCCATCAACTTCCTGCGGGCCTCGGGCACCTGGCCGAACGGTGCCGGGCTCGACCCCGCCCAGGTCAACTACACTGCCGGCATCCTGGCCAAGTACAAGGACATCCCGTCACAGCCGAGCTTCAGCCAGATCGTCGACCCCTCCTACGCCAACGAGGCGGCGGCCAAGCTGGGATCATCGTGACGCTGGAGAACCCCACGTCGGCGGAAAGCCCGACGGCGCAGGCGGACCCGGGCCCAGCCCGGGTCCGCCTGGCGGCGGTCGGCCTGGGCCGGTGGGCGCGGGTGATGGCCCGCGCCTACACCGGCAGCGAGGTGGTGGAACTGCGCAGCTGCTACACCCGCAACGATGAGCGGCGGGCGGCGTTCGCCGCCGACTTCGGGTGCGAGCAGGATGAGTCACTGGCGGCGCTGCTCGCCCGCGACGACATCGACGGCCTGGTCATCACCGCGCCCAACGACCAGCATGCCCCGATCATCGAGGCGGCGGCCGCGGCCGGCAAGCACGTGTACACCGAGAAGCCGGTGGCGGTCAGCCTGGCCGACATCGCGCGTATCCGCCGGGCGGTGCTCGGCTCGCAGATCGTGTTCGCCTGCGGTCACAGTGCCCGCCGGCTGTCCGGGCTGCGGGAGATGAAGCGGATCCTCGACACCGGGACGGCCGGCTCGCCGTCCATGGTGGAGGCCGTGTTCGGGAACGAGCGCGGGCTGGAGCTGAAGGTAGGCGACTGGCGGGCTGACCCGGTGCAAAGCCCCGGTGGGCCGCTGACCCAGCTCGGCATCCACCAGATCGACAACCTCCAGTACCTGCTCGGGCCCGCCCGCCGGGCGGTCGCGATGGGCCAGGCTCCCCGGCCGGGCATCGCCAACGAACTGGCGGTGGGCGTGCTGCTGGAATTCGACTCCTCGCTCGGTTACCTGGGCTGCAACTGGCTCTCGCCGGGCAGCTTCACCATCGATATGTACTGCACCAGCGCGCGCCTGCGTTATGAGCTGGATTTCACCTGGTGGAGCAAGTCCGCGCAGACCGACGCGCATACCCGGCTGACGCGGACGGTCATCGCGGCCGACAGCGCCGACCCGGACGCCCGGGTGCTGCGCGAGGAGGAGGTGCCGCTCCCGCCGCGCGACCACCTGCGGGAAGAGATCGAGGAGTTCGGCCGGGCGATCGCCGGCCCGGCCACGGTGGAGGTCGGGCTGGCGGAAGCGGTGTCCAACGTCGCCGTGCTCCAGGCGGCGGCCCGGTCACTGGCTGGCACACGCCCGGTCGAGGTCAGTGAGATCCTGGCCGAGGTCGAGGAAGCCTGAGAGACAGAGGACCAGGAGACTGAACGGAGAGCCACCCCGATGACGGCTGAGATGCCCCGGCGTCGTTTCGATGAACTCACCGATCCCGAGATCGCGGCGGCACTGGCCCGCAGCCCGCGGGTGATCCTGCCAATGGGCAGCGTCGAGCAGCACGGCCCGCACCTGCCCACCGGGACCGACTTTTTCGCGGCCACCTCCATCGCGCTGGCTGTCGCCGGCCATCTCGACGCGCTGGTGCTGCCGCTG
>DPMS01000782.1 GCA_003541285.1 Actinomycetota bacterium | reverse complement strand
GCGCCGGCGCTCTGGCGCTGCAGGAGAAGCAGGCCAAGGCCCAGCGCCGCCATGAAGATCAGGTAGAAGGCTGCCATCGGGATCAGGGACTGCCGGATCACCGAGGCCGCGAACCCGGTCACGCCCAGCCCGGCCGGAATTGCGGTGGCATGGTGGTCATGCCCTCAGCAGGAAGTGCCAGCCGCGGATGAACAGATGCCAGCCCACCCACAGCCACAGGGCGAACATTGCCCACCGGCCCACCGGGTACCGCATGATCAGCCGGAACACATCGCTGAGTGTGGGGCAGCCGCTCACCCGCGCCAGGCCCAGCCCCTCCCAGGCGAACAGGGCACCAAACAGGGCTGCCCAGATGAGATATCCCACCACTGGATGCCGTGCCACATTGGCCTCCTTTCCGGTCCGCACCAGCATCTCGCGATGCCGGCGTCCCGCGGCGTCAATGCACGAGCCACAGGCCGCTCATGCCGACAGCGGCCAGCGCCACGGCTCCGAACAGGCCGACCCACAGCCAGCCCGGCGTCCCGGTAAGCCGCGCCAGCTGGTCGGCGTCGGTACGCGCGTCGCGCCTGCGGCGCCGGCTGCGCTGGAGTTCCAGGACCGGGCGCACGCCGCCGAACAGCAGGAACCATGTCAGGACGTAGCCGAAGGCGAGCTCGGCCAGGCTCGACGCGCGCCAGAGAACCACCGCGATCGCGCCGCCGGTGAGGACGATGGCCAGCAGGCCGAAGGCGTTGCGGACGGCAATCATGAGCGCGGCGAGCAGGACCAGGCTGAGCAGCAGCATCGTTGCCACGTGACCGGTGGCCAGCAGGGCGGCAGCGCCGAGCCCGAGCAGCGGTGGGGCGAGATAGCCCGCCGCCGCGGTGAGCACGATGCCCGGGCCGGCGGAGTACCCCTCGGAAACGGTCACGCCGGCGGTGCTGCGCAGCACCCGCACGCTGTCCACCCGGCGCCCGGTCAGCAGCGCCATCAGTGCGTGCCCGCCCTCGTGGGCGATGGTCACCACCGTGCGCAGCGCGGGCCAGATCCGTGACGAGGCGACGGCCGCCAGTGCCACCACTGCGGTGCCGAGTACCAGCACCCGGCTTGGGTGATGACCGGTCCCGGCCAGGTAAGCGATGGCGTGGTGCCAGAGCCTGCGCACGGTTGCCGCGTCCATGCCGGTCATCCTGCCATTCCTGGCCGGCTGCTCAGGCCGGTCGCGATGATGGCGGGGGAAGGTGCCGGCCCGCGGGCGGGTCCGCGTGGGCAACCGGCCTGGGGAGCGGCAGGGCTGGGCTGCAGCGGCGTTGCGGGAGGTGGCGGGCGCTGCCAGGATTGCCCCATGCTGCGTCCTCAGCTCACTGTGCTTGGGGTCAGCGACATGGCCCGGGCGGTGGATTTCTGGACCCAGGCCCTGGGGTATGTGGTCAGCGAGGGTGGGGCGGGGGCCAGCTGGACCGAACTGGCGCCGCCGGGCGGATCCGGGCGTGAGCTGGCCCTTCAGTACAGCGAGACGCCGGCCCAGGAGCATCCGCGGGTCCATCTCGACCTGGCCGTGGACGACGCCGCCGAACAGGCTTGCGAAGTGGAGCGGCTGGTGTCACTGGGCGCCGCGCGGGTGGACTGGGACCTGTATCCCGCCGATCCCGACTTCGTGGTTCTCGCCGACCCGGAAGGCAACCGCTTCTGCGTCGTCGACCTCAGTCACGCCTGAGCGACCGGCGGTCCTGGCCGCCCGGGTGCGGGACGGATCTGGTGTCAGGCCCGTCACCGGGCGCTGGCTGGAACGTACTTCGTCATGGTCTGCCAGAACTTCAGGACGCTCCGCTGTTCTTCGCCGGTGGAGGCGCGGTATTCGCCGGTGCGGGAATCCATGCAATCCTGCGGCCCGCTCCCGGTGTTCGGAATCCAATTCTCATCGATGACGCAGCTATCCCCGACCGAGATTGTCCTTCCTTTCCATGCCCCCGCCGCCCGGCCCGGGGCATTGTTCTTATAGAAGACCTCAGCCACGGCGAAGTAGCCACTCGGCGGATGCCAGTAATACTGGTTCTCATAGCGGTAGGAGACCGAGTAGAGGCTGCCGCCGGCGTAGACGCATGCCCGGACGGCAGTGTTCCCTGGGAACGGATGGGAACATGAGCCGTGGGAGTTCACCGGCGGTCCCGCGTTCGTGCCGCATCCGCTGAGAGCGACCAGCAGCCCGGCGATGATCATGGGTTTCTTCATGGCTCCTGCTTCCGCCGTCCGCTCGGAAGGCTAGCTGGTTCCCAGTAGCGTGGCATGCCCGGCGGTGATCACCCCGCGGTGGACAACGTAGCGCATCCGGTAGTTCTGCACGGCGCCGGTGCTCTGGTGGGCGAGCACGTGCACGTAGACGGTGTCGCCGCGGACCTTGATGCTGGTCACGTCATCATGGGCGGTGAGCCGGTAACCGGCGACCATGCCCTGATAGGACGGACTGAGATTCTTGCCGCCCAGTCCCCATACCCGGTGCCAGTTGCGGGAGTTAATGGCGGAGAAATAGGCCAGAACGACCGCCCGCGGGCCTGCCGAGACGAGTAACGACGGGGTGGCCGGCTTGGCCGGGCTTGGCCGGGAGGTCAGCGCCACCGCGGTGAAGACGGTCCCGGTGAGGATCGCGACGAGCGCGGCCACCGCCCACAGCCCCAGACGGCTCCGGTGCCTGGCAGCGCCTGCCAGCGAACCCATCACGTTCGTGGCACCCGGAGCTGATCCCCAGCCCGCCGGCGGCTGCCGGGGCCTGCCCGGCTGCTGCTGCTGGCCTGCCCGCCGGCCTGTGGACGCAGCTGAATTACCGCGTCGAGCGGCAGGGCGAATCGATCGTCGTGCCGGTGGTCACCGAACCGGCGCCGAAGCCGCTAGGTGCGGAGAATTTCCTGCGACTGGTGGGCCTGGTCTATCTGCTGATCGGCCTGTTCATCTTCGTGCGGCGATGGAACGCCCCGCGCGCCGTCCACTTCTACCTCTTCTGCCTGGTTTCCTTCATCCTGTACAGCTTCCACTATTCGGGCAAGCTCTCGACGTTCGACACCGAGGTGTATTGGGCCAACGTCGTGGCGCTGCTGCTCGAGCCGGCGCTTCTGTTCCATTTCGCGATGGTCTTCCCCTACCGCCGGCGGTCGCCGTTGCGGGCGGGGCTGATCTACACGGTTCCGGCGGCCCTGCTCGCGCTGCACGCCAGCGTGGCGGCGGGCCTGTTCGGGTTCACGCCCTGGCTCGGCTCGCGCTGGACGCTCGACCGCATCGAGCTGGCCTATCTCGGGATTTTCTCGCTGGCCGCGGCGGCGCTCGTCTTCCGCAGCTCCCGCCGTGCGTCGGCCGGGCTGGTGCGGCAGCAATTGAAGGTGGCCACGGCAGGCGTGGTAGCGGGCATCGTTCCGTTCCTCTTCGGCTATATCGGGCCGTATCTGGCCGGGGCCACGATCCGGCCGTGGATGAACCTGTGGGTCCTGTCGCTCGTCCTCGTGCCCATCGGCTTCGCCTACGCGATCATTCGCTACCGGCTGATGGACGTCGACATCATGTTCCAGCGCGGGCTGGCCTACACGGCGGCGACGGCCGGCATCGTGGGCGTCTATTTCGCGCTGGTGGCGGCGATCGGGCTGCTCTTCCATACCGCCTGGACCACCGGGCCCGCCGGCGTGCTGCTGGCGATCGTCGCGGCGGCGTTTCTCTTCGAGCCGCTGCGCGACTGGGTGCAGGAGCGGCTGGACCGATTCTTCTACCGCGACCGGCTGGATTACCGGCGCACGCTCGTCGAGTTCGGGCGCACGCTGACCGCCGGCGTGCATCTCGAACCGATGCTGGCTTCGCTGCTCGATCGCATTTCGCAGGCCCTGCTCGTCGACCGGATGGCCATTTTCGTCGAGGACGCGGCCGCGCCGGGCCGCTTCGCGCTGGCCCGCTCGCTCGGCGTCGCCTGGGAAGGCTCGCTCGATCTCGGATTTCTCGGGACGCTGGCCGAGGGGCGCGGCTACCTCTTTTTCGAATCGGGCGACGCGCCGGGCCTGGTGCCCGAGGAGCGGCGCACGGTGGAGCAGCTGGGGCTGAACTATTTCCTCGCCTGCCGCGTCCATGAGCGCACCGTCGCCGTGCTCGGCCTCGGCAAAACCGTCGACGGCGACTACCTCTCGAGCGACGACGTCAGCCTGCTCTTCACCATGGCCGGCTACATCGGCATCGCCATCGAGAACGGGCGCCTCTATTCCTCGCTCGAGCAGAAGGCCACGCAGATCGAGCGCCTCAAGGACTTCAGCGAAAATATCGTCGAGTCGCTCTCGGTCGGCGTCCTCACCACCGACCTCGAAGGACGCATCGAAAGCTGGAACAGCTTCCTCGAGCAGCGCTTTGGGGTGAGCCGCGAAGGCGCGCTCGACCGTCCCGCCGAGGAGGTGCTGCCGCCTGAGCTTGCGGCCGAAATCGCCCTCGCGGACGGCTCCGGCAGCGGCGGCGGCGTGGTGACCATCTACAAGCTTCGAGTCCCCACCGCGACGGCCGAAATCGTCGTCAACGTCGCCATCGCTCCGCTCCGCGGCAAGGCGGGCGAGCAATTGGGGCGCCTGGTCCTGCTCGACGACATCACCGAGCGCGTCAGCCTGGAAGAACAGATTCGGCAGACCGAGAAGCTCAGCTCGCTCGGCTTGCTGGCCGCCGGCGTGGCGCACGAGGTGAACACGCCGCTCGCCGTCATCTCGAATTACGCCCAGATGCTCGCCCGCCAGATCGGCGCCGACGACCCCCGGCAGATGCTCGTCGACAAGATCGTCAAGCAAACCTTCCGCGCGAGCGAAATCACCTCGAACCTGCTGAATTTCTCCCGCGCCGCCAGCTCCACATTCGCCGACGTCGACCTGAACGCGGTGATTCGCGACACCCTCGCGCTGGTCCGCCACCCCCTCAGCTCCTCGCGCGTCGAGGTGGATCTGCTGCTCGATTCCCGTCTGCCCGCGATTTTCGGCAACGCGAACCGGCTGCAGCAGGTGTTCCTGAACCTGTTTCTGAACGCGCGCGACGCGATGCCGTCCGGAGGCCGCCTCACCGTCGTCTCCTCCCGGTCCAATTCCCACGTCGAGGTCCACATCTCCGACACCGGACATGGCATCCGGCCCGAGCACGTCAACCGCGTCTTCGATCCCTTCTTCACCACGAAAATTCCGGGACAGGGCACTGGGCTCGGGCTGGCCGTCAGCTACGGCATCATCCGCGAGCACGGCGGCAAGGTGGAACTCGAGTCGCACCCCGGCCGCGGCACGAGCTTCCGTCTGGAATTCCCCGCACCCCGGAAAGAGGTCCATGCCTGAGCCGTCGATCCTTGTCGTTGACGACGAACCGGAAATCCGCGAAGGACTCCAGCTTCTGCTCGGATCGGAAGGTTACGAGGTGACGCTGGCCGATTGCGCCGAAACGGCTCTGGCGCGCCTCGACGAACGGCCCTTCGACGTGCTCCTGCTCGACGTCAGCCTGCCCGACCGCAACGGCATCGAGCTGAACAAGGACATCCGCGGCCGCGACCCCTCCGTCTCGATCATCCTCATCACCGCCTACGGCTCGATCAACATGGCGCGCGAGGCGTTCAAGAGCGGCGCGCTCGACTACATCACCAAGCCGTGGTCGAACGACGAGCTGCTGGCGCAGGTTTCGCAAGCCGTCGATACGCGCCGCCTGCGCGAGGAAAATCTCCAGCTCAAGCGCGCCCTCAAGCAGCGCTACAACTTCCCGAATATCATCGGCAAGAGCGACAAGATGCTGGCCGTGCTCGATCTTGTGCGCCAGGTGGCCGCCTCACGGTCGACCGTGCTGATTTACGGCGAAAGCGGCACCGGAAAAGAGCTGATCGCCAAGGCCATTCACGCCGCTTCGCCCCGCGCCGAGCGGCCGTTCGTCCCGATCAACACCGGCTCGATGCCCGTCGACCTGCTGGAATCGCTGCTCTTCGGGCACGTGCGCGGTGCCTTTACCGGCGCCGTGGCCCCGAAGAAAGGGCTGTTCGAAGTCGCCGACCAGGGCACGCTGTTCCTCGACGAGATC
>DPMS01000518.1 GCA_003541285.1 Actinomycetota bacterium | reverse complement strand
GGGTGATGGTCTGGCTCTGCGCGGCCGCGGCCATTTCCTATATCCACCGCAATTCGATCGCCGTCGCGGAAGAGGCGATCCGGCTCGATCTTGGTTTGTCGAAACCGCAAATGGGCTGGGTGCTCGGCGCGTTTTTCTGGGGCTACGCCGTGTTGCAAATCCCTTCGGGCTGGGTCGGCGACCGCTTCGGTTCGCGCGGGCCGCTGGCGTTGTTCTCCGCCGTCTGGTCGGCGGCGACCGGATTGATGGCTTTGATGACCGGCTATGTCGGGCTGGTCGGGCTGCGGCTGGCTTGCGGCGCCGCGCAGGCCGGCCTGCTGGAGGCGGCCCACGACATCTCCGATGGCGGGCTCGCCATCGCGCTCGCGGAGTCCTGTCTCGCTGGTGGGCACGGCTGCCGGGTCAGCCTGCCGGGCGACCCGTTCGTCATGCTGTTCAGCGAGTCGGCGGCCCGGGTGGTGGTCGCGGTCCGCCCGGGCTCGGAAGCGGAGTTCGCGGGCCTGTGCGCGGTTCATGGTGTCCCGGCCCAGGCACTGGGCGTGGTCGGCGGCGACGACCTGGAGATAACCGGGGAGTTCAGCGTGTCACTGGCTGAGCTAGCCGCCGCGCACCGGCAGGCCCTGCCCGCTCTTTTCGGCTAGCGGCCAGGCCTGCCCGGCCGCCCTGCTCCGGCCGCCCTGCCCGGCGGCTCTCATCGGGTACCTTCGCACCGATGCCACCGCGCCGTCTGGATCCTGCCCGCTGGCTCGCTGCGCTCGACACCCAGCGGGCAGCACTGGGCGAGCCGGCCTGGTCTGGGCCGCTGACCAGGCCGGCGCTCGGCCGAGCCTGCGCTGCCGCGGCGCTGGCGGCAATTGACGCCGGGGTGGAGCCGCAACGGGAATCCCTGCGGATATCCGTGGCATATCTCCTGGACGTGCTGGCCGAACGGGTGCCGGGCCGCGCGGTGGAGGTCCGCGTGCCCCCGTACGCGGCGGTCCAGTGCATAGCGGGACCCCGGCACACCCGGGGCACCCCGCCCAACGTGGTGGAGACCGACCCGGCCACCTGGCTCAGGCTGACGGCTGGCCGGCTGTCCTGGGCGGAGGCGGTATCGGCCGGGCTGGTCCGGGCCAGCGGCCCCCGGGCCGACATTTCCGGTCACCTGCCGCTGTGGTCCGCGCCGGGGTGAATGGCCGGGGCTGGCGCGGCCCGGCTGCTGATTCCGCCGGTTATCTCCCGTTGCTGGGGTGATCGGTGTCCCGGGAAGGCTGTGCAGGTCACTACACTGACGGTGTGGTCAAGCCCGATGGCCGATTGACGGATGACCTGGATTGCCGAGACCGGCCTCCTCGGGACGCGTGCGGCGTGTTCGGTGTCTGGTCTCCCGGCGAAGACGTCGCCAAACTCACCTATTTCGGTCTTTATGCGCTCCAGCACCGGGGGCAGGAGTCAGCTGGCATCGCGGTCAGCGACGGCACCCGGATCGTGGTGTACAAGGACATGGGCCTGGTGGCCCAGGTGTTCGACGAATCCGTGCTCACCACCCTGCGTGGTCACGTCGCTGTCGGGCACTGCCGGTACTCCACCAGCGGCGCCTCGGTCTGGGAGAACGCCCAGCCGACGTTCCGCTCGACCTCGTCCGGAAGCCTGGCGCTGGGCCACAACGGCAACCTCATCAACACGCTCGAACTCGCTGCCATGGTGGATGCGGCAGCGGACCGGCGCGGCCGGGCGGGCACCTCGGATACCGACGTCCTCACCGCCTTGTTCGCTGACCCGCGCACCAGCAGCGTCGAGGAGAGCGCCCTGGCCGCGCTGCCGCGGGTGCGCGGCGCCTTCTCGCTGGTCTTCATGGACGAGCAGACCCTCTACGCGGCCCGGGACCCGCAGGGCTTCCGGCCGCTGGTGCTCGGCCGCCTGGCACGGGGCTGGGTGGTGGCGAGCGAGACCGCTGCGCTCGACATCATCGGCGCCGCGTTCGTGCGTGAGGTGGAGCCGGGTGAACTGATCGCGATTGACGAGCGTGGGGTCAGGTCGTCCACCTTCGCCCCGGCGCGGCCGCGGGGATGCCTGTTTGAGTACGTGTACCTGGCCCGCCCCGACACCACCATCGCCGGCCGGAGCGTGCAGGCGACCCGGGTGGAGGTCGGCCGCCGGCTTGCTGCCGAACATCCCGCGCAGGCGGATCTGGTAATCCCTGTGCCCGAGTCGGGGACTCCGGCCGCAATCGGGTACGCCGAGGCCAGTGGCATCCCCTACGGTCAGGGCCTGGTCAAGAACTCCTACGTCGGGCGGACGTTCATCCAGCCCAGCCAGACCATCCGGCAGCGGGGTATCCGGCTCAAGCTCAACCCCCTGCGGGGCGTGATCGCCGGGAAGCGGGTGGTCGTGGTGGACGATTCGATCGTGCGCGGCAACACCCAGCGCGCGATCGTGGCGATGCTACGGGAAGCCGGCGCTGCGCAGGTGCATGTCCGCATCTCCAGCCCCCCGGTGAGCTGGCCCTGCTTCTACGGGATCGACTTCGCCACCCGGGCCGAACTGATCGCGGGCAGCTTGTCGGTGGCTGAGATCCGCGGGTCCATCGGGGCCGATTCGCTGGGGTTCATCTCGCTCGACGGGCTGATCGAGGCGAGCACCATCCCGGCAGCCAACCTCTGCCGGGCATGCTTCGACGGCGACTATCCGATCCCGGTGGCCGAGGCCGAACGGGGCAAGCATGTGCTCGAGGGTGCCGGAGTGAGCAGGACGCGGCCGTGACGGTGCCGGGACCGGGTCTCTCCTACACCGACGCGGGTGTGAGCATCGACGCCGGGGACCGCGCCGTCGCGCTGATGCGGGCGGCGATCGACCGGACGTACGGGCCTGAGGTCATCGGCGGGATCGGCGGCTTCGCGGGCCTGTTCGACGCCAGCAAACTGACCGCTTACCGGCGGCCACTGCTGGCTACCTCCACCGATGGTGTGGGAACGAAGGTCGTGGTCGCCCAGCGGCTCGGCCGGTATGACACGATCGGCATCGACCTGGTTGCGATGGTGGTGGACGACCTGGTCACTTGCGGCGCGGAGCCGCTGTTCATGACCGACTATGTCGTGTTCGGCAAGCTGTCGCCGGAGCGGGCGGCTGCGATCGTGGCGGGGGTCGCGGAGGGGTGCGTGCGCGCGGGATGCGCGCTGATCGGCGGTGAGACGGCCGAGCATCCAGGGCACCTGGCCCCGGACGCTTTCGACCTGGCAGGCGCGGCCACCGGAGTGGTGGAAGCGGACGGACTGCTGGGCCCTGACCGGGTCCGGGCCGGGGACGTCGTGATCGGGCTCGCCTCGTCCGGCCTGCACTCCAACGGGTATTCGCTGGCCAGGCAGGTGCTCGACCGGGCAGGGCTAACGCTGGATGCCGAGCCGCCTGAGCTGGGCACCACGGTGGGCGAGGAACTGCTGACCCCGACTGCCGTCTACGCCCGCGACTGCCTCGCGCTCGCCGCCGACTGCGATGTGCACGCGTTCGCCCATGTCACGGGCGGCGGGCTGGCGGCGAACCTGGCCCGGGTCCTGCCGCCTGGCACCGCCGCGGTGCTGGACCGCGGCAGCTGGCGGCCACAACCGGTGTTCGGCCTGCTCGCGGAACGGGGCGGTGTCGACATGGGCGAGATGGAGCGGGTCTTCAACATGGGCGTGGGCATGGTGGCCGTGCTCGCGGCGGATGACGGTGACCGCGCGCTGCGGCTGCTTGAGGCGCGCGGCGTCGCCAGCTGGGTGCTGGGCGAAGTCAGCCACCAGCCAGGTGGTGCCCGCCTGGCGGGAACCCATCCCGCCTGAGGCAGCCGCTTAACCCGCCAGCCGCCTCAGCGCAGGCGAAGACCGGCGGTCCGGGGACCGCCGGTGCTCTTCCTACTCGTCCTCGTCGTCCTCGTCGTCCTCGTCAGGCTCTGTGCCATCGATATCGGCGAGATCGCCATAGCGGTCCGCGAGGTCTGCGTAGGCGGGCTCGCGTGCGTCTTGCTCGCCCCTGCCCACGCCCAGTTCGGTCCGCAGCCGGTCAAGGTCCGTGCCGCCGCTGTTGTACTTGAGCTGGCGTGCAACCTTTACCTGCTTGGCCTTGGCTCGGCCGCGCCCCATTGGCTCGACCCCCTCGAACGTGCGGGGCCCCGGTCAGGCCCCTGCTCCTTGCACTGAATAGTTGCGGGCTTCGTGCACAGCGTGCTAACCCGCCGTCACCCCACCGCCTGGGGCGCGACGTGCATTCGAGCCTGCATACACCTATAACCGTACCTGCTTTGCGCCGCGAGCGCTTCCTTGCCGCGGGGGCTTCGGGGTATGAGGGGTGCTTGCTGGCGGTCAGGAGCCCAGCCAGATGCCGCGCAGGCGTCCCACCTCAGCCATTCTCCGCTCCGCCAGCCGGTCGGCCGCGACCGCCGGCGGTACGCCCTCCTCGCCGGCGAGCGCGAAGATCTTCCTGGTAGTGGCGAAGATCTGGTCGGCGCGCGCCCTGGCCCGCTCGAAGTTGAAGCCGGCCAGCTCATCCGCGACCTGGATCACGCCGCCCGCGTTGACCAGGTAGTCCGGGGCGTACAAGATGTCGCGGTCGGCCAGTATTTTCTCGATGCCAGGATGGGCCAGCTGGTTGTTGGCGCCGCCGCAGACGATCCGTGCGGAGAGCCTGGCCACCGAGTCGTCGTTGAGGGCGCCGCCAAGCGCACATGGCGAGTAGATGTCGAGCGGCCGGGCGAGCAGGTCGTCCCGGCCAGCGGCGACCTCCACTTCCGGGTGCTTGGCGACCGTCCGCCGGATGGTGTCGCTGTTCACGTCGCAGATCACCACCCGCGCCCCGGCTTCGAGCAGATGCCCGGCGAGCCGGTGGCCGACCTTGCCCACGCCCTCGACGCCGACCACGCGGCCTTCCAGGCTCGCATCGCCCCAGGCGTGCTCGGCGGCGGCGCGCATCCCCTGGAAGACACCCAGTGCGGTGAGAACCGAGGAGTCGCCTGCCCCGCCATTAGGCACCGTCCGGCCTGTGACGTAGCGGCACTCGCGGGCGACGATGTCCATGTCCTCGCTGTAGGTGCCCATGTCACAAGCGGTGACGTAGCGGCCGCCCAGCGACTGGACGAAACGGCCGTAGGCCCGCAGCAGGGCCTCTGACTTGTCCCGGACCGGGTCGCCGATGATCACCGCTTTCCCGCCGCCCAGGTCGAGCCCGGCCAGCGAGTTCTTGTATGCCATCGCACGGGAGAGGTTCAGCACGTCAGCAAGCGCGGCATCCTCGCTGGGGTAGGGGTAGAACCGCGTTCCGCCCAGTCCCGGGCCGAGGGCCGTCGAGTAGATGGCGATGATCGCCCGCAAGCCGGTCTGGGCGTCCTGGCAGAACACGATCTGCTCATGTCCCGCATGACTGGCGGCGGTCAGTGCTGGAGTAACGGCTCCCTGGGGGTGTCCGGGGGCGCCCGCCTCCTGCTGATCGCCGGGGGTATTGCTTCCGTGTGGGAAGCTCGCGAACACGTTCGTCACGGTGGTCATCCGTTCTGGTTAGGTCGCTGACCTGGGCAAATCCCTTGTGAGGCCGAAATGCCCAGCACTTATGACACTATCGCCTGGCTGAAGAGGCCCGCTCGCGGCAGAAGGCCCGTGGATACTGTCCCTGGCGTCCGGTCTTCTCCCGGGTGCCGGGATGCCTGGCTCGGGTTCGAGTCCGGCCTGCTCGCCCGCGGCCGACCGCCCAGGACTATCTCCAGCCGCCATAACACCATCATGACCCTTGCCCGCGCCGGCTCGCGGAGCGGGCAGGCACGACCCAGCGGGCCGTGGGCCAGGTCGGGACGCCCCCCCGGGGTGGAGATGAGGCAACGTCGCCGGGATGCTGGCCAGGGGGCGGTGACGATCTCGTTACGTGTCGGATCTATGTCCCGTGGTGACGGCGTGCCAGCATGCGATCGTGCTCCCGTACGCGGCGTATCTGCGTGTCTATGAGCCGCTGTCTGCCTTCTCTGGCGCAGACGGCCAGTGGTGGGCGGCCTATGCCGCCTCGGCGGGCCGGCCGCGCCGCACGGGTGCACTCGCGGCCGAACACGCCGACGCACTGCGGCGACTGCTCGCCGATCCGCCAGTGGTGGCGCCCGGGTGGGAGAGCGGGGACGCGTACGTGCGCTGGGCCGAAGGGGTCACCTATATCTGCCCGTGGCAGACCCAGCTACGTTCCTGGCTGGGGCTGGCCAAGCTGAAGACGACCTCCCCGCCGCTGTGGTCCGCCGCTTTCCCGCCGGGGGTGGCGGACTCGGCGGTCAATGACTTCGCCCGGTGCCACAGCCAGGCTTCGTCCCTCCGCGTCCACATCCAGGGCAGCACCTGGTCCGTGCCCCCCGCCTGGTTTGTTCCGTTCGCGCCCGACGAGCGCTGGCTCGTGCTGGGTGCCGCCAGCGATCCGGGCGAGAGCGGGCGCGCAACGGCCGCGGCGACCCGCACACTCGTCTACGCCACGGCGATGGCGCAGGCCCGTCGGCGGGTCGCCTGGGCGCTGCGGGCTGCCCGGCGCGCCGGAGGTATGCCCGCAGCCGTGCCCCGCCCGGGCGAAGCACCCTTGCGGTTGCTCCCGGAACTGGCGCAGATCGGCTGCTGGCTGGAGGAGTTCCACCCACATGGCCTGGTCGAACTCGACTACGGCGGCCTGGTCCATCTGCTCGACGACGAGGCGTTGCGCGCCGATCAGTCCGTGGCCGAGGTGGCGGCGGCCATAGGCGCGCTGGCCGGCGGCGAGCTTGAGATGGCGACGGCGATGTACCGGCGGCTGACCAGTCGGTGGCGGATTCTGGCGGCGCTGGAACAAGCCAGCTGAGCAGGAGGGACGACTTTTCAGAATCTGCGCCATCGCAACGATACGTATCGCTAGAATCACGCAGCGTGACCCAGATCACCGGAGCAACGGGGCGACGTGTCACAGAATCTTTGCTCCCGGTGGTCGACTTGTTACCGCTGGTGATGGCAATATGGTCTCAGTAGGCCATATAGGACATCCACGGCAGGCTCCACCCGGAGCCAGACAGAGCAACAACGCAGGATCGCAGTACTGGTCCAGGAGGAGAGGCCGTACATATGTCTGCACGTACACCCGAGGCTGAGCCCCTGCTCACGCCAGCAGAGGTCGCCACGATGTTCCGCGTGGACCCCAAGACCGTCACGCGGTGGGCCAAGGCCGGCAAGCTCACGTCCATCCGCACTCTCGGCGGCCACCGCCGGTACCGGGAAACGGAGGTCCGAGCGCTGCTGGCTGGCATACCCCAGCCCCGGTCGGAGTAGGGAAAGGCCACGCACGGCCCTGCCGTGGTGGCGTTCCTGGTGCCAGTGACCCGTCGGGTGATGCCCGGCGGTCGCCAGGCACGAGCAGTTAGCAGGTGGTTAGAGGGGGGGTCGGCCCCGGCGGTCAGCGCGCCGTAGCGGGGGCGGCATAAGCGCAGGCGGCTCGAGAGAGCGACGTGCCAGTAGGACGCTGCCGGGGTCGATCCGGCCGACTGGGGAAGCGCACTGGTCCACCGGCGGCCGGGGCCCTTCCGATTGCCGACAGTAATCGAATCGAAACTTTTCGTAATCCCCCTTGTCTGAAGCGAGGGTCCGACATACTGGCCAGGCAGCCGCTGTCGGGTGCGGACGCGGCGGCAGGCGGTGCTGCATCGACGACAGCAGCAGGGGTAGCAGTAGCGCGATCAGAGCGGGGGCAGGCATCGGGTGCCTGCCCAGAGGCCAGCAGCATCACATGGTGCCCGCACGGTGCGGGATGTGGTGTTGCTCGTCAGGGGAGGAAAGCAATGCCTGATCCGGAGATGGTTTCCCGCGCGCATCGGGCCGCAGCAACACTGGAGCGGGCTTGGGAGCGCTGGCGGGCCAGGCATGGCATGGCCGGCCAGCCGATGCCGCCCGTGTCGAGCTACGTCGGCTATTCGATCGAGGAACCCTGGGGCCGCCCCCGGGTGGTGTTCGGGATGGATGCCCATGAGGCCGAGGTGCTCGCTGCTCTGCTCGACAGCCATGAATACCCCACACTGCCCGCATCCCGGAACCAGGTAGCCATCGGCGGCCCTGACGTGCCCGATGACCAGGCGGCAGGCCACCCTGGCTGGGCGGGCGCAGCCGATCCCCGGTCCGCCGGGCATGCTTTCGGGGAGGTCCACGGGCGCATACCGGCCCAGGTGCAGCCTGCGGAGAATGTGGCCGGGCGCGGGCAGTTGGGCGCCGGTGCGCCGCTGAAACAGGCAGCCACCGGGGATGCCGGGGCCTGGCACCCGGCCGCCGGGGCTGCCGCAACTGCCGGCGCTCGCGCGGATGCCGTTGCTGCTACCGGTGCTCTTGTGGCTATTAATACTCGAGGGGGTGCCAGTGGTCCCACAGGTGCCCCTGCTGCCACCGATGCCGGCACCGCTGTGGTGGCAGAAGCCGCTCCGCCGGATGCTGGCGGTGTCGCGGCCGGTGTGAAAGACCCTGAGGCCGATGCGGGCGCTGGCGTTGCGGAGGGTACCCGTACCGCGGACACCGATATGGTGGCTGACGCCGGGGCAGCAGACGCTGACGCAGCGGAGCCCGGCGCCGTCCTCGATGCTGGGGAGGACGCGGGTACTGGCACTTCGGTGCCCCCTTCCGCCGCGCATGGGGAACTTGGCGAGGCTGCTCAGTCCCTGGCACCGGATTCCCGGTCACCTGCGGAAGGCACCGTGCCAGCCGCCCCACCGGCAGGGGAGTGTGCACCGGCTTCGCCGGTCGCCGTCCCGGCAGGCCTGCGGGCACCTGCCCCGCGGCCACCTGCCGCCCGGCAAGCTGCCGCACGGCCGCCGGCAGTGCAGCCGGCGGATCCGGCAACAGAACTCCCCCCAGCGGCACCAGGTGCCCGGTCTGCCGAGTGTGAGGATCCGGCCAGCACCGACGCGGTCGCTGATACGCGTGCCGATATGGGCCGTGGTCACGGCTTGGATGAGCACGGACTGCGCGGCCGGGCCAGCCACCCTCGCGACGCCAGTGAGAGCATCGCCGCTGAACTGGCAGGATGGGCGGCTGGAGAACTGCCGGGGCAGGCATCAGCCCGCCTGGCAGCCTGGGCGGCCGTTGGCGGGGTGCCCGCACCGGGGTACCGCCCGTCCGGCACCGCCAATGCCGGCACCGCCAACGCTGGCACCGCCAATGCCGGCACCGCCAACGCCGGCACCGCCAACGCCGGCACCGCCAACGCCGGCACCGCCAACGCCGCCAACGCTCGCTGAGCCCGGCCGGATGCCTGGTCGCTTGAGGCAAACTCCGATGGCGCCTGCTGGCGGCACGATGCTCGGGTAGGGTCGGGCACACCACCTGTCCCCAACAGGAAGCCTGGCCGTTGAGTTTGGCACGGACCCCCCGGGCGCGCACCGGTGGCCGGCGTCCCCGCAGCCGGGTATCCG
>DPMS01000515.1 GCA_003541285.1 Actinomycetota bacterium | reverse complement strand
GTTCCCGTACACCACGATCGCGGGCCTGACCTACGACTCGGGGAACTACGAGGCCGCGACGGCCGCTGCCCGGTCGCTGTTCCACTACGACGAGCTCAGGAAAGAACAGTCCGAACGGAACGCGGCTGGCTCCCCGGTCAGGCTGGGCATCGGCATCTCGACATTCACCGAGATGTGCGGGCTCGCGCCGTCCCGCATCGTCGGCTCCCTCAGGTACGGGGCCGGCGGCTGGGAGCACGCCTCGGTCCGGATGCTGCCCACCGGCAAGGTTGAGGTGGTCACCGGGTCGAGCGCGCACGGCCAGGGCCACGAGACCGCGTGGTCGCAGATCGTCGCCGACCAGCTCGGCGTGCCGTTCGATCAGGTCGAGGTGGTGCACGGCGATACGGCAAAAATCCCGTTCGGCATGGGCACCTATGCCTCCCGCAGCACCCCGGTTGCCGGGGCGGCGGTCGCCATGGCGATGGACAAGATCATCGCCAAGGGCAAACGCATCGCCGCACACCTGTTGGAGGCGTCGGCCGACGATATCGAGTTCAAGAACGGCACCTTCTCCGTTGCCGGGACCGACAAGGCGAAGACGCTCGCCGAAATCGCGCTCACCGCCTATGTACCGCACAATTATCCGATCGAGGAGCTGGAGCCGGGGCTCGACGAAACCGCCTTCTACGATCCGAAGAATTTCACTTTTCCGGCAGGCTGCCACATCGCGGAGGTGGAGATCGATCCGGAAACGGGCTTCGTCACCGTCGCTAACTTCGTGGCCGTCGATGACGTGGGCCGGGTGATCAACCCGATGATCGTCGAGGGGCAGGTGCACGGCGGCCTGGCCGACGGGGTCGGCATGGCGCTGATGCAGGCGATCACGTTCGACGCCGACGGCAACTGCCTGGGCGGGTCGTTCATGGACTACCTGCTGCCCACCTCGGTGGAGTGCCCGTCCTGGGAGCTCGGCCAGACGGTCACCCCCTCACCGCACCACCCGATCGGCGCCAAGGGCATCGGCGAGTCGGCCACGGTTGGCTCACCGGCGGCGATCGTCAACTCGGTCATGGACGCCCTCGCACCGTTTGGGGTACGGCATGCGGATATGCCGCTGACACCGGCTAACGTGTGGTCGGCGATCCAGGGCCGCNNAGCGGGTTCCGGACGTCGCCTCACTGCTGCGTGCCCTGGACGGCACCGGGTACCTGGCCGACGAGCCGCTCGGGACGGCGCTGTTCCTGGCCGCCCGGATGGGGCAGCCCATCCTGCTGGAAGGTGAGCCGGGAGTCGGCAAGACCGAGGCGGCCAAGGCGCTGGCGGAAGCCCTGGACACCCCGATGCTGCGGCTCCAGTGCTACGAGGGCCTGACCTCGTCTGAGGCTCTGTACGAGTGGAACTACCCACGCCAGTTGCTGGCGATCCGGCTGGCTGAGGCCCGGGGGGAGACGCTCCGGGACGCGGACCTGTTCAGCGAGGAGTACCTGCTGGCCCGGCCGCTGCTGGCGGCGCTCGACCATCCCGGTCCCCGGCCGGCGGTGCTGCTGATCGACGAGGTGGACCGGGGCGATGACGAGTTCGAGGCGTTCCTGTTCGAACTGCTCGCCGAGTCGGCCGTGACCATCCCCGAACTGGGGACCAGGCGCGCCCAGTTCCCGCCGGTCGTGGTGCTGACCTCCAACCGCACCAGGGACCTGCATGACGCCCTGAAGCGGCGTTGCCTCTACCACTGGATCGAATACCCCGACGATGACCGGGTGGCGGCGATCATCCGGCGCCGGGTGCCAGCGGCCGGCGAGCGGCTCGCCGCCCAGGTGGCTCATGGCGTGGCCCGGCTGCGGGACCTGGACCTGGCCAAGCCGCCAGGCGTGGCGGAGGCGATCAGCTGGGCGGAAGCACTTCAGGTGCTCGGGGCGGACAGCCTGGACGGTGCGTCGGCGGCGCAGACCGCCGGCGCGGTGCTGAAGTATTCCGAGGATCTGCAGACGGTCCGTGCGGCCGGGTTCGCCACGCTGGCGGGCGGTGATGACTGACGATCTCGCGCTGACCACCGCCCGGTTCGGCACCGCCCTGCGTGCCGCGGGCGTGCCGGCCGACCCTGGCCGGTGTGAGCGGTTCGCCCGGGCCGTCACGGTCGCCCGCCCCACCACCGGCCGTGCGCTCTACCTGTGCGCGCTCGCCACCCTGGTCTCCGGCCAGGAGCAGATCGAGACGCTACAACGGGTCTTCGCCGCCGTCTTCGGCGGCGCGGGTGCTGGAGTCGGCGAATCTGTCCCGATCCCGCCGGGGGCGCCCGTCCCGGCCCGCTCCCCGACCGACGACATCCTCGCGCAGGCCGCGCAGGCGGCCCGGACGCACGCAACCAAGGAACCACCATCGCCGACGGCGGAGCAGGTGCCGGCGCCCGGATCCGATGGCGAGCAGCACCGGGCCACAGCCCTGATCGCGGACGAGGGGGACGACCAGCAGCCGGGGCCGGAAGAGGACACGCTGGCCGCGCGCCCCGTGCTGGCCAGCGCGGCGGAACGGCTGGCCGGCACGGATTTCGCCGAGCTCACCCCCGCCGAATTGCTGATGCTGTCCGGGCTCATGCGCAAGCTCACCCTGTCGGTGCCGATGCGCCGGTCCCGCCGGCCCCGCACCACCCCGCACGGAAACCGCACCGACCTGCGGGCCACGCTGCGCCAGGCGCGGCGCACCGGCGGGCACCCACTGCGGCTGGCGCGGCGGGCGCCGCTGATGGAGCCACGCCGGCTCGTGGTGCTGTGTGACATCTCCGGGTCGATGGAGCCGTATGCCCGGGCCATGCTCCAGTTGCTGTACTGCGCGGCGGGCGGTGCGCAGGCCGAGGTGTTCACCTTCGCCACCCGGCTCACCCGGCTGACCGGCACACTCGCCCACCTCCGGCCTCACCTGGCGCTCCAGCAGGCGGGCCAGGCCGCGCCGGACTGGCTGGGCGGGACCCGGATCGGGGAATCGGTCAGGGAGTTCAACAACAGTTACGGGCGGCGTGGCATGGCCAGGGGAGCCGTCGTGGTCATCATCTCTGACGGCTGGGATACCGGTGACCCGGAGATCCTGGGCCGCGAGATGGAGCGGCTGTCCAGGGTGGCGCACCGGATCGTGTGGGTCAACCCGCGCACCCAGAGCTCGGAATACCGTCCGCTCGCGGGCGGGATGGCAGCGGCCTGGCCCTACTGTGACGCGGTAGTCAGCGCCCACACCCTGCACGCCCTGGACGACCTCACCGCCGCACTGGCCCACCCGGTCCGCCGCCGCACCGCCGCCGCTGACGCCCTCCGCGGCCCGGCCCCCGGCCGGCCGCCGGCGCCACCGGGCGCGGCGCNNGCGCGGCGCCACCGGGCGCGGGGCCGTCGGATGCGGGGCCGTCGGATGCGGGCTCAGCGCCGGGACAGGGACGCATGCCGAGCGTCCGCCTGTGGCAGGGGAACCTGGGCTGGTAGGTCCGCGGCCGGCTGGCTGCGGGCGTGCCTGCCTGCCGGGGGTGTCAGCCGGTGGCCGGGCAGGCCCAGCACCAGCATGGGTACCCCGATCACGAAGGCGGCCCGCAGCAGTCCCAGGTCGTGCATCGTGAACGGGAACAGGTCGCCGGTGAAACGGGTGGCGTAGAGCATGGCCGCCCCGGCCACGGTGAGCCAGGGCAGCCGCCAGCGGGTGATGACCAGGTCGGCCAGCACAGTGCCGAGCAGCGCGCCTGAGGTGTAGTAGGGGTAGACGCCGGGGTCGAGCAGGACGCGTGCGCACACGGCGATCAGGATCACCGCTGGCCAGCGGCCACGCCGGACCGCGAGGGTGCCGCCCGCCAGCCCGAGCGCAAGCTGGGCCGGCCGGTCCCACCAGGGTGTGCTGGCGGCATTGATCCCGATCGCGCGCAGCGCCGAGGAGTGGTCGTTGGGGATGGAGAACCGGCCCGCGGCCAGGGTGTGCGGATCGGCCAGCAGGAAGGGCAGCCACGCCACCAGCACACCGGCCGCGAAGACCGCCAGTGCCCGGGGCCAGTCCTTGCGCGGCAGGGCCAGCAGCATCACCGCGAACGCGGCGGCCCAGGGTTTGGCGTCGGTGGCGGCCGCCAGCGCCAGGCCCGCCCACACCGGCTGGCGCCGCGCCAGCGCGTGGGCAGCGGCCACTGTGCAGCCCAGCGCGAGCAGATCGTCGAGATGGCCGTAGTGTGTGGCGACCTCGGCCCACACCGGCAGGAAGACCAGGCCGGCGGCCAGGAGCCGGGCGCGGTTGCGCTGCTCGGCGGCCGGCAGCAACCGCCACACCGCCGCGAGCAGCGGCGGGCCGGTGGCGGACATGGCCGCGAGGACGGCCACCTCGGCGCGCGCCGGGCCAAGCGCCTGGAGCCCACCAGCCACCGCCAGCGCCAGCGGCCCGATCTGGAACTGCGGGTGTACCGCATAGATCTGCAGCCCGCCACCGGGATTGCTGCTGAACAGCAGATCCCCGGCACTGGCGAAGAAGTGCCACGACCGTCCCGCGTCCCGCACATGCAGCGCCGTCCACAACAGTGACCAGGGCCATAGCAGTGCCCACGGCCACAGCAGCCGGTTCCACCTCATGCTTGCCCAGGGCCGGTAGGGCAATGAAGGATATTCCGGGCAAACACGGCGCCAGTATCGCGAGCGAAGATGAGAAAACCGGGGAAACGGCCATCCCTTGGCCAAGAGATGCACAGATTTTTCACCGCTGAGGCGCAGTTGCAGACCGCTGGCGGCCCGGTGGGGGTACCGGGGATCACAGGGCCGGGCCGGCTCTTACCCGGCAGGTCCCGGGATGTGCGATGGGAGGCTGGGCTGCGGCAGTGCTGCTGGTCATCAGCGGGGTGATCTTGCTTGCGATGGCTGCCGTGTCGGCGCGTAGCGGCCCCACGGCTGGTCACCCGTGACATGAAAAGCAGTCCGGCTCTGTGCCTCCGTGGGCAGACAACCGGGCTGCTGATGGAGTGGGCCTGGCATGGGGCGGGCGTACCATGCCGGAGCGTGACGGGTATCCAGCCGGAGTTGTGGCCCGATCACGCCGCTGCGGCTGTGGCGTTCTATCAGGCCGCGTTCGGCGCGGGCAGTGGGGCCGGCGCCACCGCTACGGCGGAGGTGGCCGACGAGCACGGCTGGCGGCTGGGCCGGATTATCGATCCGTTCGGTCACGAATGGGAGATCGGGACACCACTCGGCCCCTGGCCGCCGGGCTGACGCCCGGCCAGGGCCATGAGCGGCCGAAACCCTGTTGCATGACACCGGGCTGGCTGGGTTACTGTCGGATGCCGTCGTCGGGCAGCTGGCAGGCCTGACATAAGGGAGGGGTCACAGGTGGGTCACGTCGACGTGGCACACCTCAGCCACACCCTCCCGGATGGACGGCTGCTGCTCGACGAAGCGTCGTTCCGGGTGGGTGAGGGCACCACCGCTGCCCTGGCCGGGCCCAACGGGGCTGGTAAGACCACCCTGATCAGGCTCATCGCCGGGGATATCGAGCCCCAGTCGGGCACCGTCTCGGTCAGCGGCGGACTCGGTGTGATGAGGCAATTTGTCGGGGGGATCCGGGGGGGCGGCCCCCCGGGTGAGCGGAGCGCCGGGGGGATCCGGGGGGGTGCCCCCGCAGGTGAGCAGGGCGCTGGCGGACCTGGGGTGGACAGTCATGACGGCGCGCCCACACCGTCGGACACCAGCCGGGTGACCGGTGACTCGCCCGTCCGTGACCTGCTGATCTCGGTCGCCCCACCTCGGCTCCGGGCGGCCGCGGCGCGGCTCGACGCCGCTGAACTCGCGATGATGGAACGCGACGATGAGCCCACCCAGATGCGTTATGCCGCTGCCCTGGCGGAGTGGGGTGACGCGGGCGGTTATCACGCCGAGGTGGTGTGGGATACCTGCTGCATGGCCGCGCTCGGGGTCGGTTATGGGCGATGCCGGTGGCGGCAGGTTGGCACCCTGTCCGGCGGCGAGCAGAAACGGCTGGTACTGGAGGCCCTGCTGCGCGGCCCGGCCGAGGTCCTGCTGCTGGACGAGCCGGATAACTACCTGGACGTCCCAGGCAAGCGCTGGCTTGAGCAGCAGCTCGCGGCCACACCCAAGACGGTGCTCCTGGTCAGCCACGACCGGGAACTGCTCGCCAACTGCGCGCAGCGCATCGTTACCGTCGAGGACGGGAACGTGTGGGTACACGGGGGCGGGTTCGCGACCTACGCCCAGGCGCGCCGCGACCGGATCGACCGCCTGGACGAACTGCGCCGGCGCTGGGATGAGGAGCACGAGAAGCTCAAGCAGCTCGTCCGCATGTTCCGCCAGAAGGCGTCCTACAACTCCGGCATGGCCTCCCGGCTGCAGGCAGCGGTGACCCGGCTGCGCCGATTCGAGGAGGCAGGCCCGCCCGAACTGCCGCCCCGGGACCAGGACGTGCGGATGCGCCTGCGCGGCGGCCGTACCGGCAAGCAGGCGGTGATCTGCGAGAACCTGGAACTCACCGGGCTCATGAAGTCATTTGACCTTGAGGTCTGGTACGGCGAACGGGTGGCCGTGCTCGGGTCCAACGGGTCCGGGAAGTCGTTCTTCCTGCGCCTGCTTGGCGGCGGGGATGTCCGGCACGAGGGAACAGCCCGGCTGGGGGCCAGGGTCGTCCCAGGGCTGTTCGCGCAGACCCACGCGCGTCCCGATCTTGCCGGACGGTGGCCGGAAGAAATTCTCATGACCGAGCACGCGATGCTCCGCAATGAGGCGATGGCGGCGCTCTCGCGGTACGAACTGCAGTACTGCGCACGCCAGTCGTTCGGCTCCCTGTCCGGAGGACAGCAGGCACGGCTCCAGATCCTGCTGCTGGAACTGGCCGGCTCCACGCTGCTCCTGCTCGACGAGCCCACCGACAACCTCGACCTGGCCAGCGCGGAGGCGCTGCAGGCAGGTCTGGAGTCATACCAGGGCACCGTGATGGCGGTGACACACGACCGCTGGTTCGCCCGGTCGTTCGACCGGTTCCTGGTGTTCGGTGCGGACGGAAATGTCTACGAGTCAGACGGCCCGGTCTGGGATGAGACTCGCGTAGCAAGGCCACGCTGACGCGGGGCCTTGCTAGGCTGCATGAAGCTCAGGGAGTCCTCCTGCCCCGCCCGGGCCGGGCTCCACATTGGCAAGGTGAAGGGGTCCGCACCGTGAAGAAGCTACTGCTGCTCGCTTTGGCCGGGCTCGGCATTTTTGCCGTCTGGAGGAAGGTCCAGGCCGATCGTGCAGAACTCGACTTGTGGACGGAAGCCACTACCAGCGACGACTGACGCCCGAGCCGTGGCGCCTGAGAGGCGGACGGGGGTGATCGGGTGAGCGGGCCGCTGCCCGTGTCGCTCGTCTGCTGCGGTCTGCTCGGGACCACGGCGGATGACGGCGGAATCCTGGAGCGAGCCTTCGCAGAGGCGTGTGCCACGCAGGGGATCGTTCCGGGAACGGCCGCGTATGCGCACTGCATGGTTGGCGTGCATCAGTCGCGCGGCCAATCCGCCCTCGACGTGTTCCGTGGCTTGTTCTCCGAAGGGCAGGGACGAGCGGAAGCGGCCACGCTGTCGTTCGAGCGCTCCTTCCGGGCGGCGGTGGACCGGACCGGGCTCAAGCCTGCCCCGGGCGCGGAGCAGGCGATCGGCCAGTTGCGCGATGCCGGTGTGCGGGTCTGCCTGATCACCGGCCTGTCGCGCCGCCTGCTCAGTCTGGCGCTGGACACGCTCGGGTGGTGGCGGCAGATCGACCTCGCGCTCAGCCCGGAGGACGTGCCGCGCGGCTGCCCGTGGCCCGACCTCATGCTCAGCGCCATGCTCCGGCTCGGCGTCGAGGACGTCCGGGAGGCCGCCTACGCTGGCAGCACGGCCAGCGGCGTGCTGTCCGGCAAGCGGTCCGGGGCCGGCGTCGTCGCCGGGGTCCTGACCGGCGGGCACACTGGTGACCGGCTGCGCACCGCCGGGGCCACGCACCTGATCGAGGGGATGGCGGACCTTCCGGCGCTGCTGCTCGGCGGCGCAGCGGCGGGGCCGGCGTCGTCTGCCACCGGCGCGGTCGCTGCGGCCCCCGCCCGATCCGCGCCGCAGGTACCCTTAGAGCGCCGTAACTCGGGGCTATAGCTCAGCTGGAAGAGCACCTGCTTTGCAAGCAGGGGGTCAGGGGTTCAA
>DPMS01000913.1 GCA_003541285.1 Actinomycetota bacterium | reverse complement strand
GCGGCGAGGCTAGACCTGACCTTCATGATCGACCTGCGGGTCGACTCGCTAGACCGCGACGTGCTTGCCCTCTTGCGCGCGGCCGGCCTGCGGCGAGTGTTCGCCGGGGTGGAGACTTCCAACCCTGAGCAACTGGCCGCCTACAACAAGCGCTACACCCGCGCCGCCGAGCGCCGCGATTACATCCGCAGCCAGCTCGCGATGGCGCGCGAACTGGGCATTGACGTCGTACCTGGCATCATCACCTACCATGCTGATACCACCAGGCCCGAGCTGGCCGACGCGCTGGAGCTGATCGACTCCTGCGACATCGAGAGCGCGTTCTTCTTCCTCAACCGCCTGATCGCATATCCCGGCACACCCCTGTACCACCACTACCGGCAGCGGGGCTTGCTCAGCGTCGACTGGCCAATGCCACGCTGGGAGTTCACCGATCCGGAAATCGGTGAGATCGAGCGCGCGATGCTCGCTGCCGAGGCTGAGGGGCGGCCGTTCGCCGAACTCAGGCAGATGTTCGCCTCGCTGATCGGGGTTGCTGCGGCTACCGCGTGAGCCGTCAGGCGAGGCTCCATCTCGGTCCCTCCGGGGTATCGGCGACCGCGACGCCTATCACGGCCAGTTCATCGCGTAGCCGGTCTGCCTCGGCCCAGTCACGTGCCTTCCGGGCCTGCTCGCGGGCCTGGACCAGTTCCTCGACCGCCGCTTCGTCAACGACCCGGCCAGCGGGGGCCGGCTCTTCCGGCGGATCGGCCAGCCGCAGCCCGAGGAGCTGGCCGGCGACCGCGACCAGGACCGCCTTGTCATTGTCTGGCAGGACCGGGTCACGCAGGGCGGCCTGCACTTCGGCCAGCACCCGCGGCGTGTTCAGATCCTCGCTTGCCGCCGCGTCGATCTGCTCCAGCTTCACCGCTCCGGCCGCAGAGACCAGGCCGCGGGCCCCGGCCAGCGTCGCGGCGGCTGGAACGGGCGGCAGCCGTTCTGCGCGGCCGCGCAGGCGCCGCAGCGCGGAAACGGCCGCTTCAAGCCCGTCATCGGTCAGTTCGAGCTGGCTCGCGTAATGCGCGGTCAGCAGGAAGTAGCGGAACGCCAGTGGCGGCACCCCGGCTGCGGCCAGGTCCCGGATCGTGGGCATCCGGCCCGCCGACTTCGACAGCTTGGCGCCACCGGATAGCAAGAACTCGTTGTGCATCCACAGCCGGACCCAGTCATGCCCGTCATCAAGGAACGCCTCGGACTGGGCGATCTCGTTGACGTGGTGCAACTCCCGGTGATCCACCCCGCCGGTGTGGATGTCGAAATGCGGCCCGAGCAGGTCGATGCTCATCACCGAGCACTCCAGGTGCCAGCCGGGCACCCCCGGCCCCCACGGTGAATCCCAGCGCATGATCCGGCGCTGGCCGACCGGATCGGCACGCCAGATCGCGAAGTCCGCCGGCGATCGCTTTTCATCGGCGCTGACCCGCTTCCCGGCCTGCTGGCCTTCTTGCGGGATCAGGGCTAGCCGGCCGTAGCCGGGTGAGGTGGTGGTGTCGAAGTACAGCCCGGAGGCGATCTGGTAGGTATGCCCGCCGGCGTCCAGCTTGACCGCGAAGTCGATCATCTTCGGCACGTAGTCCGATGCCCGCGGGTACTCGTGCGCCCGGAGCACGTTGAGGGCTTCCATGTCCGCCATGAACATCGCTGTGTAATGGTCGGTGACTTCCCGCACCGACCGCTGCTCGGCGCGCGCGGCGACCTCGACCTTGTCCTCGCCCTCATCGCCATCGCCTACCGCGTGGCCGACATCGGTGATGTTGACGACCTGGGTGATGGCGAATCCCTTCCACTCCAGCATCCGGCGCAGCGTGTCGCTGAAAACGTACGCCCGCATGTTCCCCAGGTGCGGGTCGGAGTAGACCGTCGGGCCGCACGAGTACATCCTCACCTGGCCAGGCGTCGCGGGATGGAAGTCCGTTACCTGGCGCCCCAGGGAGTTGAAAAGCCGAATCTTCGCGCCAGGCGCGGCGGATTCGAGACCAGCGGCCGTCACGACCGTCCTTTCCGAGTTCGAAGAAATGCGGCGCGCGTCCAGGGTAGTCGCTTGCGCCGGGTCAGCGCCGACAGCGCGAGGGGCGGGCGGCGAGCATCGCGGACCGCTCGCGCGGTCTTCACCTGATCAGGCAACTCAGCGCCGGTCCGCGCCTTATGTGCGAACCTGGCGCCCTTTGACGGGCATCCGCCAGCCCCCGTCCGAGGTCGCCGGCCAGGGCGATTGCCGCCACGACTATCCTTTTCGACAAGTCGGCCCAGATTGCTGCTATCCGGCGCCGGCGGGTGCGGTGTGGCTCAGCCGCCGCTTGTCACGCTGCGCTGCCGGGCATGTGGACGGGAGGGCGGGTTGGCGATTCACCTATCCGGCATCAAGATCACGCTGTCCTGGTGAATTTCAACCTGGCATCGGCCCTGGCCGATCGGCGTTTTCACCGGCTGGCGTCCAGGCTACTGCTTCCCCGCTGGCTCGCGTATCAGGTACGACGGATGCGCGTCGCGTACTGGCCCGCGTTCCGCCGCCACTCGCCGAGGAAGCCCTGGCCGATGGTCGGGTGGGAACTGCTGGTCCTGACGGCCCGGTGGCGGTGCCTGCCATTCCACTACTTCAGGTACCGCCGCTACGACCCGGCCGTGACGCTCAGCCATGCCCTTGACCACCTTCCCGAGACTGTCCTCTATTACCGCATCCTGAACGCCGTGAATTGATCCACCATCAGCAGGTAGTACGCGCCTATGACCACCAAGGCCGCATCGCAGACGGCATCCTCGCCGACAACGGTGACCATGCTCTTGCAGTCGTTCGGCAGATGCTCGCGCGGCAGGACATAACGCTCGTCCACCTGCGCAACGTTGGCTACGGCTGTTACAACTGCCTGGTGCGGCGCGTGCGAGAAGTGTCATTTATCGGGTTCGGCTTCCCGACGCGTAGGCATTCTGGCCTGTGTGCCAGGTTGGTGGCTCTTCGAGGTTAACCGGGATTGTGTTGCCGCTTGATGGCGGAGTGTGAACGGCTGCTGGCTACCGGGGGTGACGGGCTGGAGCAGGGTTAGGGGTTGCCGGCTGGGTTCCGGTGTGGCGCCGTGATCGGGATGCCCGCGGCTTCTAAGGTCGGGCAGTACGGCGGAAGTACGGGCGCCGCGGCCGGTCCGGCGGCCCCGAGTACGGGAGCGGGACGTCCGCGG
>DPMS01000390.1 GCA_003541285.1 Actinomycetota bacterium | reverse complement strand
ATGCCCATCGGCAGCATCGGCCCCACGCGTGGCCGCTGTCTGGCAAAGCTACGCGCGATGCTACTGGCCGACCCTGGCTGGAGCGGATAGATGACAGACCCTGCCAACCTGCCGCTGGATGATGACGACCAGGCGATTCTTGACCGGCTGGCGGCGGTTCACGCGCTACTCGACCCGCCCCCTGCCGACCTTGACGAGCGGGTTTCGTTCGCCATCGCACTGGACGCCCTGGACGCGGAGGTGGCGCGGCTAAGTGAGCAGCCGGCCGTCGGATCCGGCGCTCGAAGCAGCGAGCGCGCCCACACGATCACCTTCGACGCCGACAGCCGCGCAGTGATGGTCACGATCGCGGACCGGCCGGACGGCCTGGTCCGTATCGACGGCTGGCTCGCGCCTGCCNNCGGTACCGACGGCGGCGACCCCCGGTCGCGGAGATCCGCGGCCGTCTGCTGATCAGCCTCGCCTGGGCCGAGTCTGAACGCGGCCGGGTGGACCTTGGCTTCCGGCTGCTTGACGAGGCCGAGCAGCATATCCCGCAGGCGCTGCGGCCGATCCTGTTCGCCCAGCGAGGCCTGCTGCTCAAGCGCAGCGGCCGCAACGACCTGGCGCTGCGGCAGTACAACCAGGCGGTGGCCCTGCTCAGTGAGCAGTCAAGTCCCCTGGATCTGGTGAAGGCGCTCAACAACCGCAGCCTCGTGCACCTGGAGGCCGGCCAGGTCCGGCTAGCCCGAGCCGATCTGCGCCGCTGCGGGCAGGTCGCGGCACGGCACGGGCTGACCCTGCACGCGGCGCTCAGCAAGGTCAATCTTGGCTGCATGGAGGTGGTGGCCGGTGATCTCCCGTCCGCCCTGCGCGCGTTCTCCGCGGCCCGGGCTGACTATGAATTGCTGGCACCGGGCCGGCTGGCGAGCCTCGCGGTGGAGCGGGCCCGCGCCCTGGTGGCGGCTGGCTTGTTCACCGAAGCCGACCACGAACTGGCCTACGCAGCCGAACAGGCCGAAAATCAGCGGCTCAGCTACACGTACGCCGACGCAGTGCAGGTCCGCGCGGAAGCTGCTCTGCTCGCTGGCCGGGCACAGGCCGCCGCGCAGTGGGCGCGGCACGCCAGGGCCCGGTTCCTCGGCCGCGACAACGCCCGCCGCGCCGCGCTCACGTCGCTGCTCGAACTCCGGGCCGGCCTGGCAGCGGCGAGCGAGCCCACTGCCTCGATCGCGGTCAGGGCACAGGCACTGGCCGGGCGGCTCAGCAGGCTGGGCCTGCCGGAGGACGCGCGCGTGGCCAGCCTGGTAGCGGCCCGTGCGCTGATCTCAGCCGGCCAGCCCTCTCGAGCCGCCCGCATCGCAGCCCGCTACGGACCGCCCGGCCACATCGACCGCCTGGACACCCGCCTGCTATGGCGGCTGACCCGGGCCGAACTCGCCACAGCAGGCGGGCGGCCCGCCGAGGCCTCCCGGCACCTGATAGCCGGAATGGCCGCGCTGCACCGGCATCGCACCCAGTTCGGCTGCCTCGACCTGCAGACCGGCGCCGCCGTACACGGGCAGGATCTTGCTCGTGCGGGGCTCGCCGCGGTGCTCACCAGCCGGTCGCCGGCCGCTGTGTACCGATGGTCGGAACGTGCCAGAGCCCAGGCGCTGCTGCTGCCAGCGGTAAGGCCGCCGGACGACCCGGCCGCGGCAGCGGCACTGGAGGAGTTGCGGCAAGCCAGGCACACGCTGCGCGCGCGGGAACTGGCCGGGCGGCCGGCCGCCGGCCTGCGCGCTCGCATCGAGGCACTGCAGCGCAGCATCCGCGAGCAGTCGTGGGCGACACCAGGGCGGCGTGGTGTCCAGGCCCCCGCGCTCGCCCCGTTCCGCACGGTCCGGGAAAGCCTGGCAGGCGCAGCACTCGTTATCTATCTCCGGGACGGGCCCGTGCTGCGGGCGCTTGTCGTCGTCGGTGACTCGGCGCGGCTGCGGCTGGTGGGTGGATACGCCGCCGCGGAGCAGTCAGTGCTGCGGCTCCGCGCCGATCTCGACGCTCAGGCGGGCCGGATGCTGCCCAGCAATCTCGCCGCGGCCGTTGGCACCGCGACACGGCACGATGCCACCGCGGTCGCTTCCGCTGTGCTCACTCCGCTGCTGGCCGAGGTTGGCGACCGCGACCTGGTAGTGGTGCCGACCGGCATCCTGACGACGGTGCCGTGGGCGGCCCTGCCCGGCTGCGCGGGACGCCCGGTGACGGTGGCGCCGTCGGCCACGGCCTGGCACACCGCCATGCACCGACTGGAGGCTGCCCGCCAGCGCGGCCCAGGCTGGCCGGGCCCGCGGGCGGCCGCCCTGCTGGTTGCCGGGCCGGGAAACGCCCGCGGCGACGCGGAGATCCGGGCGATCGCCGCGCTCTACCCGGGCGCTTCGGTTCTCACCGGAGCAGAGGCAACACCTGCCGCCACCCTCGCCGCGCTGGACACGGCTGCCATCGCCCACCTCGCCGCACATGGCCAGCACAAGGCCGAGAACGCGCTGTTCTCTACCCTGGAACTGGCCAGCGGACCGTTGCTCGGCTATGACCTGCAGCGCGTCTCCCGAGCGCCGTCCATGGTTGTGCTGTCCTCCTGCGACCTCGGGCTGACCGACGTGCGACCAGGCGACGAGACCTTCGGGATGGTCACGGCCCTGCTGAACGCGGGCTCCGCGACCGTCGTCGCAAGCGTCGCCAGAGTCGCCGACCATACTGCGATGGCGGCTATGGTCGGCTACCACCAGGCGATCACAGCCGGCATATCACCAGCCGCCGCCCTCGCAGCGGCCCTGCAACGCGATACGACGGCTGGCTTCGTCTGCTTTGGCGCCGGGTGACCCGGCAGAAGAGATGACACCGTTGATCAAAGCGAGAAGGGCGATCCGCAGCGTCTTGGCGAACGCGAAGCTACCGGTTCCGATCGCCAGGGCACCGATCGGTGTCTGTTCTCAGAACTGCGGCTCTTGCCGGAACCAGGTCGCCTGGCTCGTGGGATTCTCCAGGTCGAACGTCACTCCGGACAGGTTCCCGCCCGGATCGAAGGTGCCGGAGTATTGGCCCTTCGTGCCGTTCGGCCACGCAACCGTGAACTCGAAGGAATTGCCGCGCAGCATGCCGGTCAGATCGGCCTCGGCCAGATCGGCCCCGGCGGCTCCAACGATCTTGGCTGCACCGTGCATGATCCCGGCATAGACGAGCATGACAGCGCCACAGCAGGGCAAGACCCGCTCATGCGGTATGTGGAGCTGCGCCGGCACACCGACAACCAGGGTGATCAGCTGACCCCGCAGGGAGCGGCAGACGCTGAGGTGATCGGCCGGGACGGGCTGCACCCGCCCTACGCCGCGTTCGTTTCGACCGGCGCGGCACGCGCCACCCAGATGCTGGAGATCTTGCGGCACGCAGCTGGCCAGGACGATACACCGATCATCCCGGCGCCGGGGTTGCGGTCATCGGTGGAGAACCGCTGGCGTGAAGCGGCCAAGGCAGCGGGCAAGGACGCGGACCTGGATGCCATGCGGGCCATCGACCCGGACCTGGTCGAGCGGGAGTCTTTGCTGCTCGGCTCGGCGTTGCGGCAGGTGGTGGAGGGGCTGCCCGAGGGCGGCCGGGCGCTGGTGGTGGGCCACAGCCCTGCCAACGAGGCCGCCGTGCTCGGGCTCGCCGGCCGGGTCGTCCCGCCATTGGGCAAGGGCGAGGGGGTTCTGCTGATCGAGGACAGCGGGGACTACCGGGTGGAGCCGCTGGACTAGCTCTCCAGGTGTCTCCCTTCAGGCTGGTTCAGGCGCCCCAGAGGTTACGGATCTTGCTGTCCAGGCATTGCCGCAGCTGCCCGCCCCGGATGCTCACCAGTTCACCGAGTCTGCCCGCGCCGCGGTTACTGCCTGGCCTGGTCGCCGTCGCCGTGGTTGCGCCGCGGCCGGGCTGCCCTTCGTTCGCTGTGGGCAGGTGCGCCCATGATCCAGCGCCCTAGCAGCAGGGCGCCCAGTGGCAGAGCCACCCACAAGAACCACAGGCCGCTACTCGCCCCGCTGACCAGCCAGATCACGAAAAAGAAGAGACTGTAGCGGCCAGATGTGCCGGCCGGCGCCTGTGCCGCCGTCATGAGCCGGTACTTCACCGGGCAGGCGCAGCCGCCCGGACTCGGTAGCTGGTTCGGCCCTGCCTTCGGTTATCCGGCAGGAGATGCGAGACTGGGGCATCAAGGGCCTTCGCGCTGGGCCTGACATTCCTATCTGGTGCAGACCACCTGCCGCGGCACGAGGTAAGCGGGCACGGAAGAACAACTGGCCATGTCAGTGCCCGCCTGTTACCGAGTCACGGATCACCACCAGCGAGCAGTTCGCTCGCCAGGAGGCGATCAAGCAGATCGAGCGCCGATGCCGCTTCTGGATCAGTGCTGCTGTGTTACCCATTCTCCGCCCCGACTGGCCGCCCGGCGTGGGTGCGGCCCTGGTGAGCTCGAGCGCCGCGATGGCCTATGGAGTCCGGTTCCCGTCGATCTGGTCGAAGTCACCGTAGCCGTTGCTGCTTCCACCGCCACCCGACCATTGCCAGATCAGCGCGTGCTTCGACCTGCTGGACTGGCCGCCGAAGAAACGTGCGCAGGTCGTGGTCCCGGACACGCACCAGCCATACGGGTGGTGCTTCAGGCTGCTGGTGAACGACTCATAGGTCCACTCGTAGGTGTTCGGAATCAGGGACGCGGTGCCCGTGCCGAAGATCGACCGCCAGATGTCCGGCGCTGAATACACCCCGGCCTTATAGGAGGAGTGGCTGGTCAGGTAGGCGGCGAAGCCGTTGAGGTCGGCCCGGTCGACGGCCGCCCGAATGTAGCTGGTCTTGACCTTGCCGCTGCACGGTGAGGTGTACACGGAGTTCCAGCCGTTGTCGGAAGCCGGTGTGTAGTTGGGTGCGTATCCAGGGATCTCGATGTCCATGAACACCACCGGGTAGGTCAGGTGCCGGTTCCGGATGTTGGACAGGGTCCAGGCGGCCTGCTGCTTTCCCCAGGCGTAGGCCTCGGAGGTGGTGCCGTTGTAGTGCGGGTCGACGCCCGGGCCGGCCATGAACCAGTAGCCGCCGGTGCCGATTCCTTTGTGATAGGTGAGGTGATTGGTGTTGGCCTGCCTGCTGTTGGCCGACGACCAGACGATGATGCCGCCGCAGCCTTCCCGGTGCGACCAGTTCCCGAGCATCCCGATGTAGCCGCCGTAGGCGCCGCCGATCACCGGCTCCCGGTACGGCGCCGAACCGGAGACCGTGATCGTGCGGCTGTCGGTCCCGTACCAGAACCCGGCGGGACCATCGCCGGCCGAGGCGACGGTCACCGCTGCGGCAGTGTCATGCAGCGACGCACCGCCGCTAGAAACCGGGGCGCCGCCCACCCCGGCCGCGGCCACCATCAGCAGCACGGCGCCGCAAGTCATGACTGCAACACGGCCGGCTCTCCGGACATCTCCGCGTGATGGGAACACCTGCCATGCCATCTCGCCACCGCCCTCTCCCGGCCCCAAGCTCCGCGTTTGCTTCCCGCACCGCAGCGTGGAATCCCACCCGGCCAGCAAACCTGTCTACGCTGTTTCCCGGACGCTTCAAAGGGCCAAGGACCACAGGCCACCGGGACGAACGTCAGTTCACCGGCCCGCCCGTCACGGCCGCGCGACCCCGGTATTGCCCGGCTGGGGCGTGGCTTTGGGGATCTCCCAGGCCACCGCCTACCGGGACCCGCCATCGAATACGGCCGGTGCCCAGAAGTCCTGGCCCAGCAGCCGCCTGCTCACCGTGCCCGGCCAGGGGCACAACCCCGGCTCCGCCAGCTGGTGCGCCCCACGCCTCGTCTCCGGTTCGAGGAGCCCAGCGGACGATCTGCCGTTTGGCTGCGGTTTCGCCCGGCACGGGTGGGGCGCACTGGTGGGGGCTCGGCTAATCATGGGTGTAGGGGCAGGCACGGTCACCGGAGGTAAGGGGGCAGCGAAATGAGGGCACCTAAGTTCTCGATCCTCTCTGTCCGGGGCGGGCACCCGATCCTGATCACTGCGGACGGGATCCGGGTGCAGACTCCGCCGGTCGAGCACCTCGCCTTCTACGCCGGGGTCGGCGCACTGGCTGCGGCGGAGATCATCGAGTGGCCAGTGGCGCTGGTACTGACCGCAGGTCACGTCCTCATCGGACTGACCAGCCGCCCAGCCCTCAAGGAACTCGGGGAGGCATTCAGTGAGGTCTGAACGACCAGCTGAGGGGGCAAGAGCGGACGCCGGGTGACAACAGCCGGCCCGTCCCAGCCGCAGCCGTCGCACCGTCACCGGCCCGGTCAGCCCCCGAGCCGGGCAGAAAGCCATCCGCGGCGCAGATGTTCAACGCCAATGCCGCCGGCATTGGCGACCATGAAGTGGGCTTAAAGACGGAGGCCACCCGTCCCAGCCGTGGTGGGCTGCCTTACGCGGCGCCTTCACGCGCCAGCCGGGCCGCCAGAACGGCGGAGCCGGAGCCGGGCCAGATGGGCGCCCGGGCCGATGCATGCCATCTAGGCTGGTCGATTATTGCCTGTGCAGGCGATGGTCCTGCTGCTTGCGGTCATCACCCGTGGCCGGCGGGCAAAGGCGGCGGTGCCGGCGACGGCCGGCCGGATCACGCCTGCAGCCCGAAGGTCTGGGTGGCGTCAGGATGAGGGTTAGCCATGTGGAATGCGTTCAGCACTGGGGATCGTCTTGGCATCACAGCAGAGGTGATCACCTATCCGGGTGGTGACGGGGATGAGATCCACGCCTACTTCGCCAGGCCGGCCGTGGGGGGGCCGGCACCTGGCATCGTGGCCGTGCATCATATGCCCGGCTGGGATGAGTTCTACCGGGAGTTCTCCGAGCGGCTCGCCCGCCACGGGTACAGCGTGATCTGCCCGGACCTGTACTGCCGCTTCGGCCATGGCACCCCCGATGATGTCGCGGCCAGCGTCCGTTCCCGGGGAGGCGTGCACGATGACAGCGTGGTGGCTGACTGTGCTGCAGCGCTGCAGTGGCTGAAGGCCCTGCCGGCCAGCAACGGCAAGGCTGGCATCATCGGCACCTGCTCAGGTGGCCGTCATGCGCTGCTGGCCGCCTCCCAGGTGGCGGGCTTCGACGCGGTCGCTGATCTGTGGGGAGGCGGGGTGGTCATGGCAGAGAAGGACCTGTCCAAGGCCCGCCCGGCCGCGCCGATCGGCTACACCGCCCAGCTCGCGGCACCGCTGCTCGGGCTCTTCGGCAACGATGACACGCATCCCTCACCGGGGCAGGTGAACATGCATGAGGCGGAGCTGAAACGGCACGGCAAGGCCTATGAGTTCCACCGCTACCACGGCGCCGGCCACGGCTTCTTCTACTACCACACCCCGATGTACCGGCCCGAGGCGGCGATGGACGGCTGGGAGAAGGTCTTCAGCTTCTTCCGCCGCCACCTGACAAGCTGACAACGCGCTGGCATCTGAGGCGCGCCAGGAACCGGGCCCGCCACCTGGTCACGGTGCCCCGGTTGACGCCCAGCCGCGCCGCGACCGCGATGTTGGGCCCGCCGTCCGCGCAGGCCAGGACGATCCGCGCCCGCAGCTGGGTCGGCAGCAGGTTCTTGGCCTAGCGACCTCGCCGACCAGATCCGCACCGCCCTCGGCCCCGAACGGCCCGCCAGGCACGCTGCCTACCCAGGAAGAACAGGAAGCCCGCCTGGCGGCATGGGACCCCGGCAGACCTGCTCGTGCCCGAAGGCGGTACCTGCAGCAGGACCTCACGCTGCATGGCGAGGCCGCCTGGCTGGCCGGGACCTTCCCGCCGAACGTGGCCCTGCTGTACGCGACTACCGACGGTGCCAGCTGGCACAAGCTGGCCAGCCCCTGCGCCACCCCTTACGCTGCCGCCGGCCTTGCGGCCTATGACCAGCAGCGGATAACGCTGCTGCGCCAGGGAAACACGGCCAATCATGCGGCACGCCCAGTGGCTGTAGGGAACTCCCGAATCCGGAGGTCGGCTGGCCAGGCGTCCCAATCACCGCCCTTGCCGGTGATCGCGGCGCGGGCAACGCAACTGGCTGCGGGCTCATAGGCCAGCGCCGCGTGCGAGGAATGGTCATCGGTCGAAGCGCCAGCGTGTCGCACCGTTCGGATCGGTGGTGCTCAAACCCACCACGGTGTGGAAGGTGAACCGGTAAAGATGCCAGGGCGGCGGCCCGGCACTCGGCGCACTGAACGGTGCGGTGAACCCGTCCCCGGCCACTTCGGCCGGCCATCCGATGTCCCGGTAGATGCCGGCCACCCGCTCCAAGGTTTCGGGGTTGGTGACCCTGGCCGCCCCACCCTCGAGGGTCAGGTCCATGCCGGAGAACTTGACCGAGATGGTGCACGCGGGATTCGACGCCAGGTTACGTGCCTTGCGCGTGCCGGGCCCGCTGGTGAAATACAGATCCCCGTCATACCAGACCGCGCCGATCCCGGCCGCGTGCGGGCGCCCGTTCGGCCGGACCGTGCCAAGGAAGAACCCGGCAAGCGGCCCCTTGGGGCCGGACGCGAGGAGACCGTGTGCCCTGCCCCACGGCAGTTCCGGGTTTCCGTACCGGTCCAGATTCGTAACCTCAGTCGGCTCCCGGTCAGTCATCTGCGCACCCTCCGTCCGGATCCAGACTGGACCCTGAACTGGCGGCCACTGCCCAGCCGCGCTCTGGTAATAGACCGCCCACTGGTGCCGAACTCATCGGCCGCAGGCCGACCAGCAACACCTGATCAGCGGCAAGAGAGGGCGGCTGACGCGGATGCGGGAGTTCAAGGGCTTGCGGAGGCCTCTACGCGTCCGCAGGAGGACCCACGGCAAGCCCCACCCCGGGATGTTCCTCACCGCGGTCCGCGAACTGGGGGCCGCGCCTGAAGCAGCGATCGTCCTGGGGGACGCCGCCGCTGGGGTCGAGGCGGCCAGAGCCTGCGGCATGGCCGCGATCGGCATCGCACGGGCCCACGACGCGGACCTGCTGTCCGCCGCGGGGGCCGACATCGTGGTCACCGCCCTCGACGAGGTGGACCTGGCCGCACTGTCGGACGGGCGGCTGGCCACGAAGGGACAGTCACCCGGCCGGGGCTCAAGCCCGGGCCCGGCCGCAGCGGTGCCGCGAGCACTCGCGGCACAAGGTGAATCCAGCGCGGTGTTGTGCCGCCGATCGGGCAGTCGCTGGGCGCCGTCCGCATCCGGTGCGGTGAAACGCTTCGCCCGCGAGGGACCAGGGTGCCAGCAAGCCGCAGGCCCGTGCCCTTATCGCGGCCAGGGCGGTACCGGCGGGGCTGGCCGGGTACGGGACTGAGCAGGACGCCTGCCCGAAGGGCTGACCATGCTTGAGCTGCTCCTGCTCGATGTGGCGCTGTATGCGGTGCTGATTATGGCTGCCTGCGTCATGGTGAGGCGCTGGCGCCGGGGCAGTGGTCAGCCTTCGATGCCTGGGAGTCAGCACGGTGTGCTCGCAGAGCCAGCCGGTGGGGGGGCAGCCCAGCGCAAGACAGCCATCGTGCCCGGGTTCGGTGACGGCGCCGTGGAGCGTGACCTTGGCGCAAGAGCACTAGCGGAGCCGCAGCAGGCAGCGGAATCGCAGGTCAGCGGGGTGGCCGGGCCGCAGCCTGACTCCAATGGGCCAGGCTCCGGGCCGGATGAGCGGCATGCCGCCGCTGACGCTGTCACCGGGATCGGGCAGATAATCAGCTACTACGATGAGGCCGACCGGCCGATGGCCGACTACCTCGCGGCGATGGGCTGGGCCGGGGAGCCGGGGACGCATGATCCTGGGTAGCGGATGCGTATGTGGCTCCTGTGTCAGAGGCAAGGGCCTCGGATGGCACTGCCGGATCCGTCATGCCGGGCCAGCGTCAAAAGCGTGGCAGCGGGCGCCGGGAAAGTCCGCCGAGCACTGGCGGGCGCCAGCAGACAAAGTCAGCTCCATCGGACCCGACGCCGCCGCCGAGGATGCCCACATCAGCCTCTTCTGTGCCAGTTCGGCGCGATGCTCTTACGCTTGCATGCGTGGTTGAGAAGCCCGGCTCGGGCGGCCCGCCCGGTCCGGATGTTGCCAGCCTGGCGTCATGCCGGTCATTCGCGGTCGATGCTTTCGTGGGCAGAAAAGCAGGGGGCTGGCCGTTTGCCCGCTTCGACATCGGGCCGGCGGGCCTGCGGGTGCGGTTGCCGTTCCCGTGGTTCGCCGCCCGGTCAGCGGCCAAGGAGACGATCACGTCCGTCTCGGTGGGCAGGACCATTGGCGGCGCTTACTGCCTCAGGTTTGAAGATTCTGCCCGGCACCTGGCCGACGTGCATGTCCATCTGCGGCTAACCCGCCAGGCGCGGGTCATTGATGAGCTGCGCCGGTCCGGGTATGCCGTCCTTGACCGCAAGTCCGGGGCCGAACTCGAGCGCCTGCCCAAGCCCCGGCGCTGGCTGTAGGGCAGAGCCGCGGTACACGCTCTGAGCGCGCCGGCTGAGGCTGCGGGCGACCGGGCGCGCCGGCGAGTCAGGCCATCCGCTTCTCGCTGCCGCAACGGGTCACTCCGATTGCGCATGGCAGACCTCACGAGCCATCAATCGCTGTTGCCGACCGGAACGTGAGCACGCACGAACACCCTGATCTGCTCGGATCAGATGAGACAGCCGGACCCACCCAGTCCCGCATCCGAACGGCGATGCGCGCCTCACCCTGCGGAGGCCGATTACGGTCCGCGGCAACCCACCTGCACCGATCCTGCAGGACCGCCTTCTCGACGGACCGGCCTGACCGCACCGCTGCGTAGACTATCGGTCCGGCCGGCCCGCAGGCCGCCGCAACCGGCCTGGCTACGCGGCTCCTGCGGCGCTGAGCCGGGCGCCGATGACGGTGACCGCGATCGGGTGGTACCGGCCGCGGTTGCGCTGGAAGCACTCGCGGGCGAGCGCGCGGGTGGCCGGGTTGCCTGCCAGCGCGCCGTAGAGCGGCTTGAGGTATTTCAGCCGGCCTACCCGGCCGAGCAGGTCCACCGCGGCGGGTACCGCGGCCGGATAGCCGGAGCTCAGCGCGGCGGTCAGCCACAGCCGGAGGATCTCCGGGTTGGTGCTGGCGGTCAGCTGATACCGGCCGTCCAGCTCGGCGAGCAGCCGGCCCGGGACCGGGGGCCGCAGCCCGGCCAGGTACGCCTGCCACTCGTCGGCGCTCCACGCCGCCGCGGTATCGGGGTCCGGCGCGGCCTGGCCAGCCGCGCGTACCGCGTCGAGCAGCGGCGAGGCTATGGCCGGCGCATCCGTGGGCAGGCCGGTGCCGTGCAGCCACTCGTCGTAGTCGACGGCGCCGGGCAGCCGCTCGCGGGCGTAGGCCACCACCTCCTCACCGGTCACCGAGCGCAGCCGGAACTCGGTCAGGTAGCCGCGCAGGAAGGCCAGGAAGCGCCCGGGGCCGACGCTCTCGGCGATCGCGCGCAGGAACAGGTATCCCTTCTCCAGCGCCACATGGGAGGAGGCGACGTCGGGGTCGATCCCCCGCAGGTCGAGCCGCAGCCGGGTCAGCTCCGGCCGGCCCGCCAGGTAGCGCAGATCCGCCTCCAAGTCGGCCCGCCCGACCGCGGCGCGCAGTTCGGTCAGGTCCCGGCCGATCATGTGCGCGGTGATCTCGCGCTCGGCGAACACCGTGAAGCCCTCGTTGACCCAGAAGTGGTCGAGCGACGCGGCCGTGACCAGGTTGCCCGTCCAGGCGTGCGCGAGCTCGTGAGCGATCACGGTGACCAGGGAGCGGTCTCCGGCGATCAGCGTCGGCGTAAGGAAGATCAGCTCCGGGTTCTCCATGCCGCCGTAGGGGTAGCTCGGCGGCAGCACCAGCAGGTCAGCCCGGCCCCACGCGTACGGCCCGAGCACCTGCTCCGCGGTGACCAGCATCTGCTCCACCTCGGCGAACTCCCAGGCCGCCGCGGCCAGCTGCGAGGGCTCGGCCCAGACCGTGCTGCGCGGGCCGATCTCGCGCCCCTCCAGCCGGCCCACGGCCAGCGCCAGCAGGTAGGCAGGGATGGTCTGCTGCTGCACGAACCGGAACCCGCCCTCGTCCCGGCCGGCGCGCGAGGCCGACATCAGCGCGGTGAACCCGGCGGGCACCCGCAGCGTCGCGTCGTAGCTGAACCGCACCGCCGGCGTGTCCTGGATCGGCAGCATCGACCGGGCATGAATCGTCTGGCACTGGCTGTACAGGAACGGGTGCGTCCCATCCGCCGTCTGCTCCGGGGTGCACCATTGCAGCGCGGTGGACCGCGGTGACGTGCGGTAGCAGATCCGCACGGTCGCGGCGGCCGCGGGCAGCGCGATCCTGAGCCTGGAGCCCATGACCGGGTCCGGCGCGCCCAGCTCGAAGGCCGCGTCCGAACCGCCGGCCGTCACCGAGGTAATCGTGAGGTCGCGGGTGTCCAGGTCAAGCGGGCCAGCAGCGCGAACACCCGGCCCGGCCGGCCGCAGCCGCAGCTCGGCGGCGGCGTCCAGGGTCCGGGTACCGAAATCGGCCCGGGCGTGCCAGCTGAGGTGCTCGACCGCGGGCTGGGAGTCGTCACGGAAGGAGTGCGGGTCGGGCCGGGCCATGGGCCTCCGTCAGTCGGGCCGGGGCAGGCCGGTGGCGGGCGGCCGCGGCACGCCCTCGTGGATCAGGTGCCACGGCCCAGGGAACTCCCCCACCGGGGCGTCCACGAGGACCGGTTCGCCGGCGGCGATGGCCTGCTTCAGCACGGCGGCGAGCTCGTCCGGGCCATCAGCCCGCACGCCGGCCACGCCGAACGCGTCGGCCAGCTTGACGTAATCTGGGTTAACCAGGTCGCTGGCCAGGTACCGGGCACCGAAACGGTCCCGCTGGATCCGCCGGACGTTGCCGAAGTAGCCGTCGTTGAACACCACGGTCACCGTGGCGAGCCCGTATTTACGCGCCGTTGACAGCTCCGGGAGAGTCCAGCTGAAGCCGCCGTCGCCGGTCACCGAGACCACCGGCCGGCCGGGATTACCGGCCTTGGCACCAAGCGCCGTGGCGAACCCGTAGCCAAGGGTGCCCTGGTACCCGGGCGTGAGGAAGGTGCGCGGCGCGTACACGGGAAAGCAGATGTTGGCCGCGTACCCGATCTGGGTGAGCTCGCTGACCAGCACCCCGTCGTCGGGCAGTGCCCCGCGGATCGCCGCCAGGTAGGCCCGCTGCGGGCTGATGTCGGCGTACTGCTCCTCGCACCAGGAACGGACCGACGCCAGCTCGGCGGCACGCCACTCGGACGAGGCACCGCGCACGTCGGCGGCCAGCGCCTGCAGGGCCAGCCGGGCGTCCCCGTGCACGGCGAGGTCCGGCCCGCGCGGCGGGCCGAGATCCGCGGCGTCCGCGTTGACCAGGATCAGCCTGGCTGCGCCGGCGCGGACCTGGCCGCCGGACGCGGTCACGAACCTGGTGCCGACCGCCAGCACCACGTCGGCTTCCTCGCGCAGCCGGCGGAAGGCCAGCGGGTCGAAGGCCAGCGGATGCCGTGCGGAGATCGCGCCGCGGCCGTTCCCGCTCATCACCACCGGCGCCCGCAGGATGTCGGCCAGTTCCCGGAGCGCCCCGGCGGCGTCGGCCGCCAGCACGCCGCCCCCCGCGAAGATCACCGGGCGGCGGGCAGCGCGCAGCAGCGCGGCGGCGCCGTCCAGCTGCGCCGGGTCGGGAACCTCCGGAGCGTGCCCGGCCGGGCCGGGAATGGCTGCGTCGGCGCGCCCGGCCAGCACGTCCGGCGGGATCTCCAGGCCGACCGGGCGCGGCCGTCCCGAACGCAGCTCGGCGAAGGCCCGGTGCACCAGCCGGGGGATCTCCTCCGGCCGCAGCGCAAGCCCGCTCCACTTGGTCAAAGTGCGCAAGATCCCCGACTGGTCGGGGATCTCGTGCAGCGCGCCGAGGCCCCTGCCGATCGCCGCGGAGTCGATCTGCCCGGCGATGTAGAGCACCGGCGAGGAGCACGCGTACGCCGTGGCCAGCCCGGCCAGGCCGTTGAGCATCCCGGGTCCGGGCACCACCATCGCGACGCCCACCCGCCCGGTGGACCGCGCGTACCCGTCCGCCATGTAGGAGACCGCCTGCTCGTTACGGGCGCAGATGAACGCGATGTCGTCGCAGGCGCGGTACAGCGCGTCGGCTGCATGATCTAGCTGCACGCCCGGGATGCCGAACACCCGCCGCACATCATTGGCGGCCAGCGACCTGACCAGGGCCTCGCCACCGGTGATCGTCGTCCCGCAAGGCATGTACCGGATGGTAATTCACCAGCGTGACGGTCGGCGCGTTCCGTCTCAGAGCGGCTAGCGGTAGTGCTCTGTTAGGTTGCCCGCGCCTGAGTGGGTGTTCGCAGTGTAGGGAGAGCCCGATGCGGGTATCCAGCTTGGCGCTCGTGGGCGCGCTGATCGCGAAGAGCTGGACCATGGGGGATCGCCAGGAAGAGGAGCGGCAGGGCCGCCATGGTGTAGATGACGAACCGGTTGCGCCGGCAGTCGCGCAGCTCCTTCTGCAGGATCGCCCCTGCCATCGGCACTCGGTGCGCGGCAGATGCAAGGCAGGCCGGCTGTTCCGCTCGAGCCACGGGGCCAGAACCTGCCCCTACTGCGGAAGGAAGCAGCACGCCCCGCTCAAGAGCGGTAGTAGAGCAGCCTGACCAGCGAGTGACGTTGGACCCTAGCGCGGCAGGCCGCGGGGCGGATCATGGGTGGTGTGGAGGATGGCAGCCGGATTGCTGTCCTAGGTGCGGGCGCCATGGGAACTGCCCTGGCAGTGCACTGTGCCCGCAACGGTGCCGACAGCGTCCTGTTGGCTACCGATAAGGATGAGGCGGTCGTTGACGTATGGCGGCGGGGGCTGCCGCACCCGTCGCTGCGGATGCCGTTCCATCACTATGTCCGCTGCCGCCCGGCTATTGAATGGGCCGCGGCACTGCCGGGTGCTGCGCTTGTGTTCGTCGCCGTCTCGAGTGGAGGGCTGCGGCGTGTGCTGGCTCAGGCAGCGCGTATCGAGGCGCCTGGCGCCATCTGGGTGCTGGCCACGAAAGGCTGGGAGCAGGACACGCTGCAGACCCCGAGCCAGGTAGCGACGGACGTGCTTGGGAACGCGCCGCTGGTTTCGCTGGCCGGGCCTGCGCTAGCCGCTGAGATCCTCGCTGGCTCACCGACCGGCATCCTGTGCGCCTCGCGGGACCAGCATGCCCGCAGGCGCGCGGCTGCCGCGCTCGCCTCGCCCGCGGTAGCGGCGTTCACCACCAGCGACGTCGCCGGGGCCGAGACCGCGGCGGCATTCAAGAACGTGGTAGCGGTCGCCGTCGGCCTGGCCGAAGGCCTGTCCGACCGGTTCGGGGAGAGCGCGCTTGTCGCCAGTTTCGCCAACGCGCGCGCCGCAGTCTTCGCCCGGGGCATGCTCGACATGGCGGCGCTCGTCGAGTCGCAAGGTGGCCGGCCAGCCACGGTGCTCGGGCTGGCGGGAGCGGGGGATCTCTACGTCACCTGCCAGCATGGCCGTAACGGCCGCTTCGGGCGGCTGCTGGGCTCAGGCGCCACAGTCGAGGGGGCCGTCCGCTCGATCGGCAGCACCGTAGAGGGGGTGGCGAGCACCGCAGCCGCACTACGGCTCGCGGCACGCGCCCAACTCGACCTCCCGACAGCGCGGGCGGTCGATCTCGCACTGACCGAGGATCTAACCGGCGAGCAGGTCAGCGAACAACTGTGGGACCTGTTCCTGACCGTTGTATCCGGATCCAGAACGTCCACCGATCCGCAGCGTGGTTAGGACCGCCGACCCGTGCGAGGAGAACACAGATGGCCGGCGGCGCCTACGCGGATGTGTGCAGACGTTGAGAGCCGTCGCAGCGCTCTCCGCACCCGCGGTGTACAGCGCGGGCGGCCTCAGCTGAGGCGGCCGGCCAGGTCCTGGTGGAGTTCCGCCAGCCGGGCGGGCAGGTGCTGGTGGAAGGTCTGGAAGAACTCGGGGATGTGCTCCGCCTCCAGTTTCCAGGCCTCGGTGTCCACCGTGAGCAGCAGAGCCAGGTCGGCCCAGGTCAGGTCCAGGCCGTCCACGTCCAGCGAACCCGGCGCGGGCAGATTGCCGATTGGCGTCTCCATCGCCTTCGCCTCGCCGTTCAGCCGCTGAATGATCCACTTCAGCACGCGGCTGTTCTCCCCGAAACCGGGCCACACGAACCTGCCGCTGGCGTCCTTGCGGAACCAGTTGACGTAATACAGCCGGGGCAGCTTCGCCGGGTCGGCGGCCTGGCCGATCTTCAGCCAGTGCGCGAAGTACTCGCCCATGTTGTAGCCGCAGAACGGCAGCATGGCGAACGGGTCATGCCGCAGCTCGCCGACCGTGCCCTCGGCCGCAGCGGTCTTCTCGGAGGCGACGTTCGCCCCCAGGAACACTCCGTGGTCCCAGTCGAAGGACTCGATTACCAGCGGAACGGTGCTGGCGCGCCGCCCGCCGAACAGGATCGCCGAGATCGGCACGCCCGCCGGGTCGTCCCACTCCAGCGCGATGCTCGGGCACTGGCTGGCCGGAGTGGTGAACCGGGCGTTCGGGTGCGCCGCGGGCTCGGGCGAGCCCGGTGTCCAGTCTCGGCCCTTCCAGTCGATGAGGTGCGCGGGCGGCTCCTCGGTGAGGCCCTCCCACCACACGTCGCCGTCATCGGTCAGGGCGACGTTGGTGAAGATGCTGTTGCCCCACATGGACGCGATTGCGTTGGCGTTGGTCTTCATCCCGGTGCCGGGTGCGACACCGAAGAAGCCGGCCTCCGGGTTGATCGCATACAGCCTGCCGTCGCCGCCGAACCGCATCCAGGCGATGTCATCGCCGATGGTCTCGACTTTCCAGCCGGGAACGGTGGGCTGCAGCATGGCCAGGTTGGTCTTGCCGCACGCGGACGGGAAGGCCGCCGCGACGTAGCGCGGCTCCGCGTTCGGCGGGGTGATCTTGAGGATGAGCATGTGCTCGGCCAGCCAGCCCTCGTCCCGCGCCATCACCGAGGCGATCCGCAGGGCGTAGCACTTCTTGCCGAGCAGCGCGTTCCCGCCGTATCCAGAGCCGTAGGACCAGATCTCCCTGGTCTCCGGGAAGTGGGAGATGTACTTGGTCTGGCTGCAGGGCCACGGCACGTCAGCCTGGCCGGGCACGAGCGGGGCGCCGACCGAGTGGACAGCACGGACGAACGATCCGGTCTCCTCGATCGCGCGCAGCGCCTCCGTTCCCATCCTGGTCATGATCCGCATCGACACGGCCACGTAGGCCGAGTCGGTGATCTCCACGCCGAGTTTGGAGATGCTGCCGCCAAGCGGGCCCATGGAGAACGGGATCACGTACATGGTGCGGCCGCGCATGCAGCCGTCGAAGATCTCCCCGAAGGTCTCGCGCATCTCACCTGGCGCGATCCAGTTGTTGGTGGGCCCCGCGTCCTCTTCCTTCTCTGAGCAGATGAAGGTCCGGTCCTCGACGCGTGCCACATCGCTGGGGTCCGAAGCGCAGTAGAAACTGTTCGGCCGCAACTCCGCGTTCAGCCGCGTGAAGGTCCCCTGATCGACGAGCAGGCCAGTCAGCCGTTCCCACTCGTCCTCGGACCCGTCACACCAGACAATGCTGTCGGGCTTGGTCAGCTCCGCGATCTCACGGACCCACCCGGCCAGTTCGGGGAGGCTCGTTTCTGCCTGGTCACCCAAGATGCCTGCGCTGGTCACTGTTCTCTCCCTGCATTGACTGACAGGCCAGGCACGGGATCGGGCCCGCAGGCAAGCCCTGGTCAGCGGTTACGGCTAAGGCCCAATATTGTCCGATGTCGAAGCGGCGGGGACAAGTCCGGACGCGCCCCCATCGATGTGACCCGCCCCACAATCGCGGCGGTACAGCCATGCCCCGGAACGGAATAGCCGCTTGTCAGCCTCGTGCTCCCAGCGGGTCTTGATCCGCTCCCGGTGGTTTGCCCTCGCAGCATCAGCCATCGTGACCACAGCCCTTCGGCTCAGCCAGGCGAGCCCTGCTTTCAAGTGTGGCCCGTGCTAGCTGCAACTCCCGCGACCTCGATGCCCTGGCATCGCCTACCTGCACGTCATCGGGCCCGGTGTGAACGGGAACTTTGCCAGCTCCAGCCAGGCCCAGTCTCCCCACCTGGCCAGCGGCTTCTTCCGGCCCATCTTCTCCAGGGCGATCATCGCCGCGCGAGGCCACACCGCCAGCACCGGGACCGCCCGAATCGGGACAGGCGAGGCAAACCTCATCGCCCGCGGCCAGCTGTTCATCGCCAACCCCGACCTGCCCACACGATTCCGCCTCAACGCCGCGCTCACGCAGCCGCAGCGGAGCACCTTCTACGGCGGCGGCGCTGGCTACACCGGCCATCCCGCCCTGGACACGCCCAGGTGCGTCTTGTTACTTGAGGTGGGACGATGATGCGGTCGGGTTCCTGGCTGCCCGCCGTGATCGTGCACGCAGCGGGCTTCTGCGGCACTCTGGGGCTATGGTGCTTGCCTTGGCGGACATGACGGCGGCGGTTGCGCGCTATGCCGGCCGGCTTCATCTGGCGGCCGGTGAGCGCCACCATGTCGCTTCCCCGCTGGGCGCATGGTTGCTGCTGGCGCTGTGTGGGCCGGCCAGCAGCGGGAGGACGCGCGCCGAACTGGCTGAGGTTCTCGGCTGTGACGTGGACCAGGCGGCGGCGGTGGCTGGTGGGCTGCTGTCCGCGCCGCACCCACTGGTCGCCGCGGCGGCCGGTTTCTGGCGGCGTGGTGACGTGGGCAGCGAGGCGCTGTCGCGCTGGCTGGCCGGTCTGCCCCAGAGGGTTGAGACTGGGGAACTAACGGGGCAGGCAGCGCTCGATGAATGGGCGCGGCGCAATACTTTCGGGCTGATCGGGAAATTCCCCGTCGACGTGTCTGCCGACGTTCTGCTGGTGCTGGCCACGGCGCTGGCGACCAGGGTTTCCTGGGAGGAACCCTTCGATGTGGTCCCCGCCGCCGCGCTAGGGCCGCACAGCCCCTGGGCCAGTCAGTTGAGCCGGGTGCTGCGCACCCCGCGGGGCTGGCGGCACTCCCAGTTCATCGCCGCGACCGGCGAGGCAGGTGACGTCGCGGTGCACACCGCCTGTGCCCGGGATGGGCTGCTGGTCACCTCGGTAGCCGCTCAGCCCGGCGTGCCTGCCGCTGATGTCCTCGCCGCCGCCTACCGGCTGGCCAATGCCATCGCCGTGGGCGGCGAGGTGGCCAGGCGCTCGCTGTTCACCCTCCCGCTCGGGCCGGCGCCGTTGTGGGAGGTGACCGAGCAGCGCGTGCAGACCACAGCACCCGGTGGCCGCGAGGAACGGTGCAGCGCTGTGCTGCCAGCCTGGTCCGCGGAGAGCATGCACGACCTGAGCGGGCACACCAGCCTCGGCTTCCCCGCAGCCGCTGCCGCGCTGGCGGCGCTGATCGGGCTAGACCCGTTCTTGTACCGGGCCAAGCAGGCTGTGCTGGCCCGGTACAGCCGGACCGGATTCGAGGCAGCCGCAGTGACGGCGCTGGCCGTGGCAGCAGGCATGATCGTCGCCCAGCCGGGCCTGCTGCGCACCGCGGAACTGCGTTTCGGGCAGCCATTCGCGGTAGTCGCCGTCACCGCGGATCAGGATCATCGCTTCAGGCAGGACACTCCCGGGCGCAGCCCATGGCACGGCCTGCCGGTCTTCTCGGCATGGATCACCCAGCCCGAGGATGCCGACGATCCTGCCGACCCGGCGTAGCGCCTATCCGCGGCGTATCAGGGCGGGTGTGACGGTTTAGGCTGGTAAGCGGGAGCGTGCAGCCCGATGCCCCTGCGAGATGATCGGGAGCCGCAGCGATGCCTGACCCGGCGCCTGCCTTCGGCACCGCGGTGCCCAACGTGGCCCGCATGGCGTTTCGTCAGCCAGATGACCCCGCCGGCGGCGAGCAGGGAGCGGGCGTCCTGCGTGAAGGGGTGGGCGAACAAGATGCCGTACACCAACCGCACCGACGAGCCCCGTTGACAACCGTGATCACTCCAATGAGGACCGCGGCGAGGACGCGCAGCCAGGTTTTCTGGCGGTCTATTCGCCCAGGGTCGCCCAAGATGAGCGCCGAGCCCACGTTCGGAATCGTGCGGCGGGGTTCGCGTCGGCATTCGTGGGCGGCGCGCTAATCGGCGTTTACAGCCTGCCGTTTGCCTAGTTCCGCCCATACGGCCTTTCCCGCCGCGGTCTCGTAAACCCCCCACCTATCAGCCAGGGCATCCGCAAGTACGAATCCGAACCCGGATTCTTCGAGCCCGGTCGGGGTGCACGGCGCGGCCAGCGCGGGTCGGCATCATGGACCTCGATCCGCAGCCAGTCTCCCGCGGTTTCCAGCCGTAGCGCCAGCACGGACCCCCCGGTGCGCGCGTGCCGCACCGAATTGCTGACCAGCTCGGAGACGAGCAGGACCGCTGTATCTTCCAGGTGGGCCAGTCGCCAGCGGCCAGCACCTCACGGGTGACTTGCCGTGCCAGTGCAGCCGCCTGTCCGGCTGCCGGAAGTGTCAGCTGCCGGGCGTAGCACGGCTCCCCCACCTCACCCGGATCGTGTAGGGCGCGCTGACACCTTCCAGACTGCTGGCCGACCGCCTGCTGGTGACCTGGAAGGTCGGGCTTGACGGCGGACACCGGCCGCAGGTGTGCTGGTGGCCGCGGTCAATCCCCTTCTACGGCGTGGAAGGCCTCGAGTGCTTCACCGGGAGTGTCGAAGTAGGGGCTGGGGCCAAGGGCCGCGCTGATGCCGTAGCGATCGAACTGCTCGCGCACCGGGCCGAGGACGGTGGTAACGACGAAACGGATGTGCCGTTTGCGGACCTGTTCCACGACCCTGGCGAGGACTGCGGATGCCGTGTAGTCAACGTCGCCGATGGCAGCGCAGTCGAAAACCATCCATCGCAGCGGGCCGCCGTGGCCGACCAGGGCCGTGACGTCGTCGAGCAGCCTGGAGGCGTTGGCGTAGTAGAGGCTGGTGCCGAACCGGTAGACGACCAGCCCTTCCTCGGTTCGGGCGCCGGGCGCAACCGGGATGGGACGCCAATGCCCGGCCGGTGACTTCACGAGCACACCACTGCGTGGGTTGTAGCTGTGACGCAGGTGGTCGATGATTGAGGCGACGACGGCGAGCACGATGCCGTACTCGACTCCCAGTACCACCACCGCGATCGTCGTGAGCAGGGCAACGGCGAACTCGTCGCGCCGGGTGGCCAGAATGCGCCGCATTCCGCTGATATCGATGAGCTCGGCAGCGATGAGGAAGACCACCGCCGCCAGAGCGGCTGCGGGCAGGTAGGCGAGGGGCCCGGTGAGCAGGAGAAGGACAATGAGGACCACCGCGGCAGTGGTGAGCTGCGCCAGTTGGCTGCGGCCACCCGCGCTGTCGACCATCTGCGCCTTGGTCGGGCTGCCGTTGACGACGAACGTGCCGGAGAACGCGGCAGCAACGTTGGCGGCGCCCAGGCCGACCATGTCGGTGCCTTCGCTGAACTCCTCCTCATACTTCACGGCGTAGGCGCGCGAGGTCGCCGCGCTCTGGGCGAGGATGACCACGAACATCGACGCCGCGGCGCCGAGCAGCACCGCGGCGTTCCGCCAGCCGAGGGCGGGCGCCCCCAGGTCCGGCAGGCCGCGTGGCACGGGTCCGACTATGGTCACGCCCCGGCTGGCCAGATCCGCGGCCCAGCTCACGCTGATCGCGATGATCACCGCGATCAGCGGCCCCGGGATCCGCTGGGTGGCCCTGCGTGCCACAAGCACGACCAGGATGACGCCGATCGACACTGCCACGTCGGCCAGGTTCATATCCGGGAGCGCGCGCACAGTGCCCGAGAGCCTGGCCGGGGTCTGGCCGCCCACCGCGGCTACCCCGAGCATGTCAGGGAGCTGCCCGGCCGCCACCTGGATCCCAACGCCGGTGAGGAAGCCGACCAGCACGGTGCGGGAAAGGAAATTCGCCAGGAACCCGAGCCTGGCCAGCCGGGCAAGAACCAGCATCCCGCCGGCCAGCAGGGCCGCGAGCCCAGCCAGCCGGACGTATCGCTCCGACCCGGCCACCGCGAGCCCGGTAAGTGCGGCAGCGAGTATGGCGGCGGTGGCGGAGTCCGCACCGACGACGAGGTGGCGCGATGAACCGAGGATGGCGAACACGGCCAGCGGGAGGAGCAGCGTGTACAGGCCGGTCACCACCGGCATCCCGGCGATCTTCGCGTATCCGAGTACCTCAGGGATGCCGAGGGCGGCCAACGTGATACCGGCGAGCACGTCCGCGGATACCCGGGACCGTTCGATGGGCAGCACGCCCCGCATCACGGGCAGCGTCCGCAGCCATCCTTGCTGGCGGCCCCAGCGCGAACCCGGCATTCCCATCGCTCCCTGTTAGTCGGCACCGCCGGCAGCCGGGCTGCTGGTGGCCACTTCACGCCTGGGCCGTCCGATTGGCCTGACGGGGATCAACCCGGTGAAGAACAGGGCGACGACGGCGACGAGCGCCGCTACCCACAGCGACGCGCGCAAAGCCGCCAGCCGGGCGTCGCTGTTGGCTTGCAGCACCGCGTCGGCCTGCGCGGGCGGGACATTCGCCTTCTCGAGCCGGGCCTTCAGATCGGTGCCACTTACGGCCGCCACCCGCCCGGCCTTGGTCGAGGTCGTCACTCTCTCCCACCCCAGTCATTCCCCGGAGAACACCGTTGCGGATCCAGGTAGTTGCCTGGATAGCATCGCAGGCAAATCCCCCAGGATGCGCGCAGCTGCGCCTTGCCGGGCGGGACTGCGCGTTTGCCCGCCCGGCAGATCGTGCCCACCCAGCGGGACCGGGTGCTCCTACGCGGCCGGTGACGGCGAGCAAGGTGGCACCGGGCACCGCACCAGCGGAGCCGAGCGCACGCAGAGCGCCGGCCACGTCACCGGGCATGTGCCCAGAGAAGACGATCAGGCCGGTGTGGTGCAGTGCCACCGGTGGCATCCCGAGCCGGGTGAGGCTGTCCAGGATACGCGGTGTCAGCCTGGGCCGGCGTCGGCCACAAGCGCTGACCCGGGCCGGCATCACCTTTGATGATCTTCCCGGGAAAGCTCGCGAGCCACCGGTGACGCGGTCGGCGACTGCCTCTTTCTTTCACCTGGACTGGAACACGTTCTAGTCTTGTGCCGGGCCATGCCGACGACCTCGCCACATAGGTGACGCCTGAGATGAACCGGTCTCCATCCGAACTGCCTGCGCCGCTCCCAGCGCCGGTGCTGGGCAACGACACAGAACACTATGACGTGGTTGTCATAGGCTTCGGCATCGCCGGCGGAAGCGCGGCCCTGGAGGCGGCCCGGGCCGGCGCCCGGGTGCTGCTGCTGGAGCGGGCCGCTGTGCATGGGGGGACCAGCCGCATGGCTGGCGGGCATTTCTACCTCGGCGGGGGCACGGCGGTGCAGCAGGCGACCGGTCACGAGGACTCCGCGGAAGAGATGTACAAGTACCTGGCCGCAGCTTCGAAGGAGCCCGAGCACGACAAGATCCGCGCCTACTGTGAAGGGTCGGTCGAGCACTTCGGCTGGCTGGAGGCGCTGGGCTTTGAGTTCGAGCGTTCCTACTTTCCCGGTAAAGCTGTCATCCAGCCCGGGACCGAGGGACTGATGTTCACCGGCAACGAGAAAGTGTGGCCGTTCAAGGACCAGGCGAGGCCGGCGCCGCGCGGGCACAAGGTCCCGGTGCCCGGGGACACCCAGGGCGCGAAGATCGTGATGGACCTGCTGCGCGACCGGGTCGAGGAGACCGGCGTGGAGGTGAGGTACGAGACCGGTGCGACCAACCTGGTGGCCGGCGAGTCCGGCGCGGTCCTGGGGCTGGCCTGGCGTTCTTTCGGTGACACCGGGGTTGTGCGGGCAGATGCGACCGTGATCGCCGCTGGAGGCTTCGTGATGAACCCCGACATGGTCGCCAAGTACACCCCGGCGCTGAGCGCAAAGCTCATCACGCTCGGCTCGACGTACGACGACGGGCTAGGCATCCGGCTCGGAACCTCCGTAGGCGCTGATCTCAAGCACATGGACGAGCCGTTCATCACCGCACCCTTCTACCCTCCCCCGGTACTGATCACCGGCCTGATCGTCAACTCCCGTGGCGAGCGTTTCGTGGCCGAGGACTCCTACCACGCCCGGACATCGCAGTTCGTGATGGAACAGAGTGGCTCCGCGGCGTACCTCATCGTTGACAGTGCGCACGTGGAGCAACCGCAGATGCCGCTGGTGCCGTTCCTCGACGGCTATGAGACCGTGCGCGAGATGGAAGAGGGCCTCGGCATGCCAGCAGGGTCACTGGAGAAGACACTGGCCCGGTACAACCGGCATGCCGACCGCGGAGATGATCCGGACTTCCACAAGAGCGCCGACTGGCTAGCACCACAGAACCAGGGCCCCTGGGCAGTCTTCGACCTGCGGCTCGGCCACGCACTCTATGCCGGGTTCACTCTGGGAGGTCTGCGCACCACTGTCGACGGGCAAGTACAGCGGCCCGAGGGTTCAGTCATCCCGGGGTTGTACGCCGCCGGAGCCTGCGCGTCCAATATCGCCCAGGACGGCAAAGGTTACGTCTCAGGCATCCAGCTCGGCGAGGGGTCGTTCTTCGGCCGGCGGGCGGGCAGGCACGCTGCTCAGCTCCGGCCAGCGAGCCAGCCTGTGCCAGATCCGGCAACCCCGGCAAGCTGACCGGGCGGTACGTTGTCCCGGTGACTCCCGGACAGCCGGAATACCGGGGCACCGCCCCGCTCACGGAGAGCGGCTCGCAGATGTCCGCCCCCGAGTACGCCCAGTCCGGCTCTGGCTGCTGATCTGGCCCGCCAGCGGGAAGTGGCGGCGGCGTTCCTTGCCATCCCGCGGCGGAGACCTCTCGGCCCTGGGCCTGGCTATCCGCGCCCGCCAGATCGCCGCTATTGAGGTGATCGCGGACCCGGACCGGCCGCGGCGGCTGGAGCTCGCAGTGCTGACCGGGACTAGACAGGAAGCTATCCCGGACAAGATCAACACCAGCAGAGTGCCAGGTGGGGGCCAGCCGCCGCGGAAGGCGAGCTGCCCTTGAGCTAGCCGCGGCCGCCGATGCGGCTGTCGGGGCGGCGCAGCCCGGCCGGCAGGTAGGCAGCGCCCGGGCCGCCTGCCCGGGCCGTATCGCCGGGGTTGGAGATGGCGCACCGTTGCAGGGATAGGCAGCCGCAGCCGATGCACGAGTCGAGGCCGTCCCGCAGCGCGATGAGAGCCGTGATCTGCTCGTCAAGGCGCTTGCGCCACCCGCGGGACAGCCGGGCCCAGTCGGCCCGGGTGGGCGTTCTCCCGGCCGGGAGCGAGGCGAGCGCCGCGGCTACCTCGTCGAGGCTGAGCCCCACATTGCGGGCGGCGCGGATGAACGCCAGCCGGCGCAGCGTACTGCGCTCGAAACGGCGCTGCCCGCCAGCCGTCCGGGCCGCCGTCAGCAGGCCGAGTTTCTCGTAGTAGCGGACAGCGGACTCGGCAAAGCCACTGCGGCGCGCGATCTCGCCGACCGTCAGCTGGTCGGTCGTATGCATCGGGGCTTCCCTTGACATGAAGTTGACTTTAACTATCAGTATGGCATACGTATCCGCTGCCCAGGAGGAGTCACATGCCTGTCGCACTGATTACCGGCGCGTCCCGGGGGCTGGGCCGCGCAACCGCCCGCGCACTGGCCGAACGCGGCTGGTCGCTGGTCGCGGACGCCCGCCGGGCAGACGATCTCACGCGCGCGATGCGGGGGCTGACGAACGTCGCCGCGGTTCCCGGCGATGTTACTGACCCCGGCCACCGTGCGCGCCTCGCCGAGGCAGTCGGCCGGGCCGGCCGGCTCGATCTGCTCATGAACAACGCCAGCCGGCTGGGCCCAAGCCCGCAGCCGACGCTGCGCGGCTACCCGCCCGACGAGCTGAGCCGGGTCTATGAGACGAACGTGTTCGCGCCGCTGGCCCTGATCCAGCTCCTGGCCGGTCCGCTCACCGCCGCAAACGGCGTGATCGTCAATGTCAGTTCGGATGCGGCCGTCGAGGTCTATCCCGGATGGGGCGGCTACGGCTCGGCGAAAGCCGCCCTGGACCAGCTCACCGCCATCCTGGCCGCGGAGGAGCCGTCGCTGCCCTGCTACGCGTTCGATCCAGGTGACATGCGCACGGACATGCACCAGCAGGCGTTCCCTGGCGAAGACATCTCGGATCGCCCTGAGCCGGGCAGCGTCGTCCCCGCGCTGCTGCGACTGCTCACCGAACGCCCTGCGAGCGGACGCTACCGCGCGAGCGACCTCGCCGGGCCGGCGGTGACTCCATGAGAATGGCCGCCCCCTCGCCGCCCGAGCGCCGTGGGCTCAGCCGGGACGGTGTCCGGCTGCTCGTCGCCACACCGGACGGCATGGCCCACGCACGGTTCCACGACCTGCCACGCTTCCTGGCTGCGGGTGATCTCCTGGTCGTCAATACCTCGGCGACAGTCGCCGCAGCCCTGGATGGAGCCCGCGCAGATGGGCGCGCGGTGGTGGTGCACCTGTCCACCACGCTCGAGGACGGAACCTGGCTGGTTGAACTGCGCGAGCGCTCCGCCGGATCCGGGCGCGTGACCGACGCGGTCCGCGGGGAAACCCTGGCCCTGCCCGGCGGTGCATCCCTCACCCTCCTGCACCGGTACCCGGACGAGGCGGCAACCAGGATGTGGGCCGCCTGCGCCATGGCCGCAGGTGACTCCGGTGAGTTCCTCGCCCGGCATGGCTGGCCGATCAGATATTCCTACGTTCCCGATCCGTGGCCGCTGACTGCCTACCAGACTGTGTTCGCCCGTTCTCCCGGCAGTGCGGAGATGCCCAGCGCGGGTCGGCCATTCACACCGGCCCTGGTCACCGAGCTGGTCGCGGCTGGTGTGGTGATCACGCCGGTCACCCTGCACGCCGGGGTGGCATCACTGGAGGCAGGCGAGGCACCCTTGCCGGAGCGATTCACCGTGCCGGATACGACAGCACGCCTGGTCAACATGACCCGTGCGGCCGGCCGCCGGGTAGTGGCCGTCGGCACCACGTGCACCCGGGCACTGGAAAGCGCCGCCGGCGCCGACGGGACTGTGCGGCCCCGCTCCGGCTGGACCAGCCTCGTGCTCGGCCCCGAACACCCGGCGCGGGCCGTGGACGGCCTGGTCACCGGCTGGCACGACCCGGATGCCTCCCACCTCGCCCTGCTTGCGGCAGTCGCCGGGCCCGCGCTGGTGCAGGCCGCGTATGCGGAGGCGGAACGGGCCGGCTACCTGTGGCACGAATTCGGGGACAGCTGCCTCCTGCTACCGCCCGGTCACGAACTACTGACCGTAGAGCAGGCGCATCGCGGGCTCGCACACACGGGCCAGCCCGCGGCCCGCTGACCTTCTTTCCGTAGCGGCCGCAACAGTGCCGACGGCTGCTGCGAGCACCAGGGCGTCCGCTGTGTCAGCCGGGCGGCGAGGTCCTCACCCGCGGATGCGCGCGAGCATGAGAGTGATGTCGTCTTCGCCGCGCTGCCGCAGAGCCTGCGCGACCGTCTCGCAGCAACCGTCCATGGTGCTGTCCGGCTGGGCCAGGGCGGAGCTGAGCGAGTCACACAACGCGGCCAGGCCATTGTCGAGGGGCCGGGTGCGGCTCTCTACCAGGCCGTCGGTGTAAAGGGCGAGGGTGGCGCCTGGTGGCAGGTGCGTCTGGGTGTCGTGGAAGGGTTCGGTGGTGAGACCGAGGGGCAGCCCGGCCGGCGTGTCGAGTACCTCGGTGGCGCCGCCGGGCAGGGCCAGCACCGGCGGCGGGTGGCCAGCCCGGGCGACCACGCACGAGTTCCCCGCTGGGTCGATCATCGCGCAGAGGCAGGTGGCGTACAGTGGGCCAGGCATCGCGGCGGCCATCCGGTCCAGCCGGTGCAGGAGTTCCCCGGGCGGCAGCCCGATGTCGGCCAGGGTGTGCGCAGCCGTGCGCAACTGAACCATGACAGTGGCTGCCTCGGGTCCGTGGCCCATCACATCGCCCACGATGAGCGCCGCCTTGCCGCCGGGCAGGGCGACGATGTCATGCCAGTCACCGCCGACGACGCTGGCGCCGACCGGAAGATACCGGCTGGCCACCTCCACAGCCGCCGGTATCTGTGGCTCGCCGGGAAGCAGTCCCTGCTGCAGCGCGAACGCGGTCCGTCGTTCCCGGTGATACAGCCTGGCGTTGTCGATGCACACGGCGGCCTGTGCGGCCAGGTCAGTAGCGATGGTGACGTCGGCGGGCCCGAAGCCGGGGCTGGCCGCCGTCCGGGCGAAGGTGGCGCAGCCGAGCACCAGCCCGCGGGCCGTGAGGGGAACTGCCAGGAACGACGTATAGGTAGCGGTGATCTGGAGGCCATCAGGATGGCGGGAGAGCCGTTGTGCGGTCTCGTCGTCAAGACGATCGGACAGCACCGGGTTGCCTGTTGTTACCGCGCGGAAGCTGGGCGACCCGGCACCGAAGACGATGACTTCACCAGGGTGCAGGAGGCTGTCGGTGACGGTGGCGGGCTGGCCGGCCACGCGGGCCGCCAGTCGCCGCACCACCGCTACCGGCCCCGGCCCGTGCGAGCCAGGTTCCTCGGTGGCCAGCAGCCGTTCCGACACGAAGATGGCGGCCGCGTCAGCGAACGCGGGCACGACGACATTGGCGAACTCACGCGCCGTCCGGGGCAGTTCCAGCGTCGTGCCGATCCGGGTGGCCGCCTCACGCAGCAGATCCGGGCCCTGCCGCGGCACCACGCGCCGGGCGATCACCAGCGCCCCGCCGCCCGGCCCCGCCAGCGGTTCGACATGCATACCGAACTGGGCATCGCCGGTGCCGGTCGTCATGGCCAGCGTCGCGGCCCAGGTCCGTCCGGCGGCGACCTCAGCCAGCGCCTGACCCACCAGCTTGCGCTGGCCCGGGTCGGCCAGCAGGACGTCGCGGACATCCCGCCCGGCAACCTCGCGTGCCTCACGCCCGAACAGCCGCACCGCGGTCACCGACCACGAGGCCACCTGGCCTGCGGCGTCCACGGTGAACACCGCCAGCCCGGCCAGATCCGGGCCCCGCCGCCCCGGCAGCATGGGCACGCCATCCCCCGCTGTCTGCGGCGACACCGCATCCGCATCCATCTTGACGACCATCACGTCGGCCTTTCAGCCGCCTATCCTGGGCCGATGCCGCAGGCCATTCGGCTGGCGGCATCGCTGTGCGGACAGCATCGCCCGCACCCTGAGATATCGTGCAAATACGAAATGTATCGCATCAGGGGTTCCAGGCTAAGGCCGTCGTGAGGTATTGGAAAACCCTCGCTCGCCGGATTGCCTGCAGCGCCCCGCCAGGCGCTGCCGCATGGCCGGCCCGCTTCGGGACAGGAGGCGTTATGACTGACCAGCCGGGGTGGGCACCGCCGGGAGTGGACATCAAGCGGGCGAACCCGGCGCGGGTATACGACTACTGGCTGGGCGGCAGCCACAATTTCCTGGCAGACCAGGACCTGGGCCGGGCGATGGCCGCGATCGAGCCGAACGTCCGGGCGATCACCCAGGCCAACCGCGCGTACCTTGGCCGGGCGGTGCGGTTCCTCGCTGCGGCCGGCATCCGCCAGTTCCTCGACATCGGCTCCGGCATCCCGACCGAGGCGAACGTGCACCAGGTTGCCCAGCAGGCCAGCCCCGGCTCCCGGGTGGCTTACGCCGACATCGACCCGGTCGCGATCGCCCACAGCAAGGCCATCCTGGCCGGGAACGAGAACGCAGCGATCTTCGAGGCCGATCTGCGCGAACCGGAGAAGATCCTGGCCAATGAGGGCATCCGGCGCCTGGTCGACTTCAGCGAGCCGACCGGGCTGCTGCTCGTCGCCGTCCTGCACTTCATCGCTGACGCCGACGACCCCTGGCGCATCGTGGCGACACTGCGCGGCGCGCTTGCACCCGGCAGCTACCTCGTGATCAGCCATGGCACCGACGAGAACAATCCCTCGCTCGCGCGGGCAGCCGAGAAGCTCTACAACCGCGGCGCTTCCACCCAGGCACACGCGCGTTCCCGCGCGCAGATCCAGCGCCTCTTCGAAGGTTTCGACCTCGTGGACCCAGGGCTGGTCTATGTCCCGCTGTGGCGGCCCGGCTCCCCCGCCGACGTGCCCAGCGACCCCAGCATGCTCGCCAACCTGGCAGGTGTGGCGAAAAAGACCTGACAGCCAGCAGGCGCGGCGCGCCCGCGGCGGAACTCAGTAGATCGACCGGTCCGCGATGGAGTAGCCGCCGTCGACGGGAATGGCCGCCCCGGTGACGAAATCTGACGCGGGAGCCGCCAGGAACACCGCCGCCCCGACCACGTCCTCGGCGCGTCCCCACCGGCCGGCCGGGGTCTTGGCCCGGATCGCCTCCGCGAGCGGGATTTCGTGCAGCGGCTGGGTCAGCGGGGTCATATGCCAGCCGGGCAGGATCGCGTTTACCTGGATGCCATGCGGAGCGAGTTCCACCGCGAGGGCACGGGTCAGCCCGAGCAGGCCGGTCTTCGCCGACCCGTAGTCCGCCGCTTCCAGCGCGCCGTAGACCGAGTACATGGAACCGATGTTGATGATCTTGCCGCCTGCTCCGCGGGTGGACATGGCCGCCGCTGCTGCCTGCGCGCACAGGAAAGAGCCGGTGAGGTGAGTGTCGATCACGGCCTGCCAGTCTTCTCGCCTCATGCCCAGCAGGGGCCCGCCACGGAACAGGCCCGCGTTGTTGACCAGGATGTTCAGCCCGCCGAAACGCCCGGCCACTGCTGTGATGGTGGCGGCGACCGCATTGCCGTCCCGGACGTCGAGGCCGAACACCGCGTCCTCGCCAAGCTCGGCCGCGATCGCGGCGTTCTTCTCCTGGTCCCGGCCGGTCACCGCAACCCGCGCACCGGCCTCGCGCAGGCCAAGCGCCATCGCCTTGCCCAGGCCACTGTTCCCGCCCGTGACCAACGCGGTCTTTCCCTGGAGGGAAAACAAATCAGACATGCGCTCATCATGGACGGCCTGACGTTCCCTCAGCTATGTGATCACACTGGCCACTGGCGGCCCCCAATCTGGGGTGTGGCCATAACTTCACCGGGCCGCGACGTCAGCCGAACAGGACCGCCGGACCCAGAATCTGGTGTGGATCGAACGCCTGCTTCACCCGCCGCATCAGGTCCACGGTGGCAGGATCGGCGAGTTCGGCGACCGGGTAGACCAGCCCCCGGCCGCTGCCGCTACGTCCAGTTCGGCGAGCGTCACCGCTGGCTGGACGACCGCGACATGGTTCGCGGTGCGTCCCTATGCCGGCCAGGCCGGCCCTCCTCAGGCTGGGCGTGCGGCTCTGCTGAGGTTCCTGGCCTGCCGCACCGCCTCCGCCGCCGCCCGCGTTGCCCTGGCCCTTGCCGCAGCCCACCACCGCGAGCGCGAGCGCGGCCGCGACGTACACGCGCTGCAGCTCGCCGCCGGAGAGGCGNNGGGATGGACGTGACACCGAAGGGAAGACCCGCCACGAATGGGAAGACGTTGATCCGGACGCTGCGCAGGCCGATGGCACTGGCGAGACGGTCGCCACGCGCCAGCACCACTACCGCGTGATGGCCGCCGTGGGCAACGACCGGCACGACGGGCACCCCGCATCGCAGGGCGAGCCGCACGAAGCCTTTCCTGCCGCCGAAATCAATCTGGTTACGCCGGGTCCAGGGCCGGCAGGCTTCAAGGTCCCCTCCCGGGTACACCAGCACGCACGCTCCACGCGTCAGCGCGGACGCGGCTTGATCAGTGCCCGCGGGGACTGCGCCGAGCTTGCGCAGGACGGGCCCGACACCCGGCACGGCGAACAGGAAGTCATACGCGAGCATGTAAGCCGGCGCGCTGACACCGCGGCGTGACATGATGGCCTGCCCGCACAGCCATGCCTCGGGCATGTAGAACAGGCACGAGTGATTCCCGACCACGAGCGCGGGGCCGTCCGCGGGCAGCAGGTCGAGCCCTCTCACCTCCGGTGTGAAGTAGCTCGTATAGCGGGCGATGGCGGGCAGCCGCCTGCGGATGAAGTCCGGATCGCGCCGCAGCGCCGCGTCGGCACGCTCGGCGGCGATCCGCTGCGACAGCAAGGTGAGCAGCCGGGCCGGCATGCTATTGCCCCGCCTTCGAGTCTGCGGGCCGTAAAGCGACGCGGCTGGGCATGCTTCCTCCGGTCCTTACGCTGCCGGTATTGTCGTGCCCGGTCAAGAAGGCCGTCTTGCGGTACTGCGGCACCGCCGTGGCAGAGTGGGCCAGATGGATGGTTGGGTGCGCGCCGGCTTCGAGAACGTCGCGCAGGTGTTCCGGCGGCAGCTTCGTCGCACCACGGGCGGCGCAGCCGTCGCGGTCTATCATCGCGGCGAACTCGTCGCTGACCTGTGGGGCGGGCGACGTACCGAGGATGAGCCGTGGCAGCGTGACACGCTCGCGATGTGCTTCAGCACCACCAAGGGAGTCACCTCAACGGCGCTGCACCTGCTGGCCGACCGCGGGCAGATCGAGTACGACGCGCCAGTGGCGGCGTACTGGCCCGAGTTCGCGCAGGGCGGTAAGGAGCACGTGACCGTGCGTCACGTGCTCACACACTCCGCCGGCCTGCACCGGATGCGCACACTTGTCGACCGCGCGCACCGGATGCTCGACTGGGACTACATGGTGGCGGCGCTCGAGCGGGCCGAGCCGGCGTATGAGCCAGGCAGCCGGCACGGCTACCACGCACTGACCTACGGCTGGCTGGCCGGGGAGCTGGTCCGCCGGGTGTCGGGACGGCCGATCGCGCGATTCGTCGAGGAGGAACTCGCCCGCCCGCTCGATCTCGACGGGCTGTACGTCGGGTGCCCGCCCGAGCACCGCAGCCGGGTCGCGCCACTCGCCCCCATGGCCGCCCTGCTGGGCCGCGGGCTGGGCCTGCAGCCAGGGGCGGTGATGGGTGGCCCGGCTGGCCGGATCCCTGGGCTGCTGGGGCTGCCGGTCAGCCCGCGCCGGTTCGTCAACGCGCTGCTGCCGCGCGGCATCGAGGATGTGCTGTGGGGCCCGGAGGTG
>DPMS01000338.1 GCA_003541285.1 Actinomycetota bacterium | reverse complement strand
GATGGCCGAAGATGGCATCCCGGAGATCCTCGCCGAGCAGCGCCTCGGCCACGAGGTGCCTTGGATGCGCGGCCTCTACGCCCACGCCACCGAGCGGATGCGCGACGACCTCAGGCAAGCCCTCCAGACCCACTGGGAGGACTCCTTACGTGCCCGCGCCGCTATCCATCCGCACTCCCCCCATGCCCCTGCTGGACGTGCTGCTGACGCCGTACCGGCGGCAGCCACAGGGGTCAGGCAGATCAGATGACATCACCGGGAACAGGGAAGGAGCCGTCGCTGCCAGACGACTGGAAGGGGAACCGGGAGCAGCTGATCTCCCAGATTCCTCCCAGATCAGCCGAAGGCCCCACCCGAAGACTAGGATGGGGTCTGCACAACGAGCTTCTGACCTGGCCAGACGCCATGATCATCTGGTGGGCGATACTGGGATCGAACCAGTGACCTCCTCGGTGTGAACGAGGCGCTCTCCCGCTGAGCCAATCGCCCGCGCCCGAGCGGGCTGGCGAGCCGCCCGCTGGCTCCCACAGACTAACGCATCCAGACCCTCCGCCGTGCGCACCAGCGCCACTGGCCGGCCCGGCAATCCCGCGCCCTGGCGCTCTCCCCGTCCATGCTGTGGCCCGGGCGCGCTCCCCCGGTGACCCAGGTGCCCCCGGATGGCCAAGGTGCCCCCGGATTGACCCAGGTCCCCCCGGATAGGCCTAAGTCCCCCGGTGGCCCGGGGGCGCAGGCACTGCGACGGCGCGTCCCGGCAGGGCTCGGCTATCACCTAACATCGAACCAGGATCCGGTGAGCCATGGCGGCCCAGACCGGGGCCCCATTTAAATCCTGAAATGTCCTAATTCTGTCGCGCCGCCGCCAGATTCGTTGCAGGTCAATGGTGGGATTCCGGCTTCAGTGACGGTATGCTTCCCGGTCGTCGGACATAGCATGACTGGCAAACTATGTGAACGCAAACTCGGTGCCTGAGAAGGCACCGAGTTACTTTCCCCCTGGAGCCCCTGTGAGATCGACATCACACCGTGTTCCTGCTGGTCACAGCGGGTGTGGCCGGGTCATGATAGCTGCCTGCGCGGTCAGCGTTTGCCCAGGTCAAGGCCGGTTTGTTGACCAGTGACCGAGGTTACGAGGGACCGCATTCGCGGAATCCTCTCTCCGAACGTATTCGTCTCCGGTCGCGTCACACCCCCAAGGCGGCAGTGCTGGAACGCAGAAGCCCCGGGGCTCCGGGATCAGAACCACGACGCAAAGGTTTGGCGGGAGAATGAACCGTAGCGCGACCGTCGCAGCCGAACTAGGACTCAGGCTGGTCGTCCCCGAGCAAGGCGGAGTTCCCTTGACGGCGACTCTGTACTACCGCGGCGACGACCCGTACGCGATCCGGGTGGCCTTTCACGTCGGCATGGACGATCCGGTCGAGTGGATCTTCGCGCGGGATCTGCTCGCGGTGGGGATGCAGACTCCCGCAGGCGAAGGCGATGTCCGGGTCTGGCCCGCCGCGCCCGGCCAGGATGTGCTCAACCTCTCCCTGTCCTCGCCGTTCGGCCAGGCGCATTTCGAGGCACCACTGGCGGCGCTGTCAGGATTCCTGCTCAGAACGTTCGAGGTGGTCCCGCCCGGCCGCGAGTGCGACTTCATCGATATCGAGGGTGAACTGAAGGAGCTGATCCGCTGGGCCTGACCGGTCAGCGCAGGCCGCCGCAGCGGGCGCCCGCCACCTCGACGAGGGACGGGAGCAGCCCGTCGATGCTGGTGATCTGTTCCGCCACTTCCCGGTCCACATCCATCATCGGCACCCAGGCACGGACCGCGGCGTGCACCGCACGCAGTGCCTCACTCGGCGCGGCGACCTGCGCCCGCAGGTCGATGCCCTGCGCGGCGCAGCACACCTCCACCGCCAGGCAGGTGCGGACGTTGGCGACCACCTCACGGAGCTTGCGCACCGCCGTCCAGCCCATGGAAACGTGGTCTTCCTGCTTGCCCGAGGTCGGGATGGTGTCCACGCTGGCCGGGTGGGCGAGCACCTTGTTCTCGCTGACCAGGGAGGCGGCCGTGTACTGGGCCAGCATGAAGCCGGAGTTGGTGCCCGCGTCGGGCGCCAGGAAGGGCGGCAGCCCACGGGAGAACGCCGGGTCGAGCATCCGGTCCAGCCGGCGCTCGCTGATGCTGGCCAGTTCCGCTAGCGCCATCGCCAGCATGTCGGCGGCGAACGCCAGCGGCTCCCCGTGGAAGTTGCCGGTGGTCATGACCTCGCCGTCGGGCACGACGACCGGGTTGTCCACCACCGAGCCCAGTTCGATGTCGATCACCCGGCGGGCGTGGGCCAGCACGTCCCTGACCGCGCCGTGCACCTGCGGTGCGCAGCGCAGGCAGTAGGCGTCCTGGACCGCGTGCCGGCTGTGCCGGTGGCTGGCCAGCAGCGGCGACCCGGCCAGCAGCGCCCGCAGGTTCGCGGCGCTGGCGAGCTGGCCGGGATGCGGGCGGATCATCTGCACCCGCTCGTCATAGGGCCGGTCGGTGCCCAGCAGCGCCTCCACCGACAGCGCGCACGCCACATCGGCGGCGGCCACGAGCATCTGGGCGTCGCGGACCGAGAACGCGAGCAGCGCCTGCATCGGCTCGGTGCCGTTGACCAGCGACAGCCCTTCCTTGGGCGCCAGTTCCAGCGGGGCGATCCCGTGCTCGGCCAGCACCTCGGCGGCCGGCCTGCCCCGCGGCGGGTCGCCGGGCCCGCGCAGCCGCCCCTCGCCGATCAGTGGCTGCGCCAGGTGCGCGAGCTGCGCCAGGTCGCCCGACGCCCCGACCGAGCCCTTGCCGGGGACGACCGGCAGCAGGCCCAGGTTGAGCAGTTCGATCAGCCGGGCGGGCAGTTGCGGGCGTACACCCGAGTAGCCGGCGGCCAGCGTTCTGGCGCGGAGAAGGAGCAGGGCGCGGACGGTGGCGTCGTCCAGCGGCTCCCCGGTGGCGGCCGCATGCGAACGCACGATCGCTCCCTGGAGGCGGGCGAGGTCCTTCTCCCCCACCCGGGTGTCGGCGAGCGCGCCGAACCCGGTGTTAACGCCGTAAACGGGCGCGTCCCCCTCGATCGCCGCGGCCACCACGGCGCGGCTGCGCTCCATGGTGGCCGGGACGCTGGGCGCGAGTTCCGCATCCGCCTCACCGCTGGCGACGTCCACGACATCTTCGACGGTGAGGCCGTCGCCGTTGACGACCACTGTCCGCATGTGCCCTCCCCTGCTGCTGCCCGCCGCGGGCGCGGCACGCCCGGGACAAGGGCACTGTAACCCGGGTGTGCCGCGCCGTGGCCGCTCACACGGCCGTGACCGGGGCACCCTGCACCCCTGCCCGGCCCCGGTTCACCGCCCCTACCCACCTCGCGCGGGGGCGATGTCACATACCTGACGGCTATGCCGTCTGGGGAGTATGGAAACCATGACAATCGCTGTCGTCGGGGGGACCGGCACCCTGGGCCGGCTTGTCACCAGCGAACTGCGCACGCGCGGACTCCAGGTGCGGGTGCTTAGCCGCAGCGCCCCCGAGCACCCGATCGACCTGACCACCGGGGATGGCCTGGGTCCGGCCCTGAAAGGCTGTGACGTGGTGGTCGACGCCAGCAACAACTCGTCGAGGCGGGCGGCGGCGACCCTGGTGGCGGGGTCGCGGCGGCTGCTGGAAGCGGAGCAGACCGCGGGAGTCGGTCACCACGTCGGCGTGTCCGTCGTCGGCTGCGAGCAGGTGCCGGTTGGCTACTACAAGGTCAAGGCCGACCAGGAACGCGCCGTCGAGCGGGGGCCCGTGCCGCCGGGACGGACGGCCGGGCCGCCGGGACGGCCGGCCGGGCCACGGAAGCGCTCACGCGGGGGTTCGAGGCGCTGCGGCCACGGCTGCTGCGGGTGGCGTACGCGACCCTCGGCTCGGTGACGGAAGCCGAGGACTGCGTCCAGGAAGCGTGGCTGAGGCTGAACCGGGTCGATGATCCGGCGGAAATCCGCAACCTGGAAGCCTGGCTGACCACCGCCGTCAGCCGGCTGGCGCTCGACGCGCTGAGCCGGGCCCAGGTGCGGCGGGAGCGTTATGTCGGCCCCTGGCTGCCTGAGCCGCTGGTAGGGGACGCCTCCGCCCAGGACCCCGCGCAGCGGGTCACGCTGGATGAGTCGGTCAGCATGGCGCTGCTCGTCGTGCTGGAACGGCTGTCGCCGGCGGAGCGGACCTCGTTCCTGCTGCACGATGTGTTCGGCCTGCCGTTCGCCGAGGTCGCGGACGTGGTCGGCCGGTCGCCGGCGGCGGTGCGCCAGCTCGCTGCGCGCGCCCGCCAGCATGTTGAGGACGGCCGGCCGCGGTTCCCGCCCACTCACGCCGAGCAGCGGGAACTGGTCGCCGCGTTCATGGCGGCCTGCGAGGGCGGCGACATGGACCGGCTGGTCGCCCTGCTCGACCCCGGCGTCGTATGGCGCGGCGACGGCGGTGGCAAGGTCGCCTCCCGCCGCATCGCGCGTGGTTCGCTGAGCGTGGCGCGTGCGCTGGTCAACTTCGCCCGCCGCCCGCCCCGCCGGCTGGGGATCGCGGCCGTGAACGGCGCCCCGGGCCTGGTCCTGCGCGACGCCGACGGCGTGCTGACGGTCATCTCATTCACGGTGGACGGCGGCCGGGTCACCGCCCTGGACGTGGTGCGCAACCCGGACAAGCTCAGTGGCGTCCGGGAGCCGGGCTGAGGACGCAGCCGAACGTGGTGCTCAGCCGGGAGGGGCTGAGGTGAGACAGTGCCCCGATCGGTGCCGGGGGGTTCACCAGCCCCGGCGAGGACCGAGGGAACCCTGGACAGCTGGTGGCGGCAGGCGTTGAGGAATGTCTGGGTTTTGCCCGGACCTAGCATGCCTGGGACGGCCGGCCTGTCGCTGGCACCATGGACGGCCACCCGAACACATGGACGCCACACAAAGCGCTGCGCCGGATCGCCGGCCACCTGCTCGACCACCTGCTCGAGGTGGAGGCCCTGCTGGCAGGAGCGGCGGCGCTGCCGGACGAGTGGCATGGCCGCCGGGTGACGCTGGACGCGGACTGGGCGCGATTCAGCGAGCCCGACTACGACGAGGCGTGCTCGCGGCTGCGGCGGCTGGGCCGGTGGTACGTGCTGCGGTACGCGGCCGCCGGGCCTGCCGCCTGGGACGAACCACGCGCTGGTGCGTGGACCCTGCGGGAGATCGCCGAGCACGTCGCCGGGGTCCGCTACTACGCCGAGCAGGTCGGGACCCTGGGCTGAGCTGGGGCGGCTTGCGCCGCCCATGATCGTGGTGTGTTCTACGCGTGTGGCGCATGCAAGCCACCACGATCATGGGGGCGTGGAGTTGGCGTGGCGCTGCGCCCGGCGAGTTTGATCGCCCGCCAGGATCGGCTAGAGTTCTGAAACGCAAGCCAGTCTCGGCTGGCGGGGCGTTCTGCCGGCCGGCTGGCCGGTGGTCATGCGGACGTAGCGCAGCTGGTAGCGCATCACCTTGCCAAGGTGAGGGTCGCGGGTTCGAATCCCGTCGTCCGCTCGGAGGCGCCGGACGCCGTGCCAACGGCCGACGGCCAGAACGGCTCTCGGGCATCCAGACTGGCTCCCGATCAGGGGCCGGGTGCGGCGGAGTGGCCGAGTGGCTTAGGCAAGGGCCTGCAAAGCCCTGTACGCGGGTTCGATTCCCGCCTCCGCCTCGAGGGCGGTTAGCTCAGTGGGAGAGCGCTACCTTGACACGGTAGAGGTC
>DPMS01000621.1 GCA_003541285.1 Actinomycetota bacterium | reverse complement strand
TCCCCGGCCTCGATCGCGGCCTGCCGCTTGCGCCCTGGGCGCGCCGCCGGGCCAGCCTGCCCGCCGTCGCCGGGCTGCTCACCAGCCGGCCGGGGCCGGGTCAGGCCGCGCAGCTCCGCCAGCCGGTCGGGTACCCGGTGCAGCGGTGTGCCGGTGATCACCAGCAGCCCGAACCCGCAGACCAGGGCCAGCAGCGGGGCCGCGATCCACGGCGTCAGCGCCGCCACCAGCGGGGCCGAAGCGAAGTACCCGATCAGGCCGCCGGCCGCACGCATCGCATCGGCCCCGTCAGCGGGAGCCGGGGTGCCGTGTGCGATGTGCACCAGGCCAAGGCCCCCGATGACCAGGGCCGATCCGCCGATGGTGATGCGGCCCGTCTCGGCGTTCCGGTCCGGGTGGCGCAGGAACCGCCAGGCGAGCAGCCCCAGCAGGACCGGGACCGACCAGGCAAACGAGCCGAATGCCCCGCGGACGAACGCCGTCATGATCCGGCCGGCGACGTTGCCCATGCTCCACCACGTGGTGGCGGCGACGATGATCGCCGCACCCAGGAAGGCCAGCCCGACCCCGTCCCGCCGGTGCAGGGGATCCAGGTCCCGCGCGCTCCTGCCCAGCGCCCGGGCGGCGTACCCGACCCCATGTGCGGCCAGCATCCAGACACCCGCCAGGGCACTGAACAGCCAGCCAAAAAGGATCATGATCGGGTCGGTCTGCGGCTGTGACCGGCCTGGCGCACGTCCCGTCCCCCGGCCCGCCTTGCCGCCCCGGCTGCCGCCGCCCCGGCCGGCATTGCCCTTTCCGGCGCCGCTCTTCCCCCCGCCCTTGCGCGCCGGGGCCCGGGCAGGCTGCTGCATAGCGGCCCGGGTTGGCGGTCGCCCGGCGGGCCCGGGTGCGCGAGTACGCGCGCCCGACCCGCTCTGGGGCCGGGCGCCGCCCTTGGGGACACGGGTAGCCATGATGCCACGGTAACGAGAAAGCTCTGGCCGCCCAAGGAACCGCAGAGCGTGTCGCCATCTGTCCCGGGAACCTGCTGCGGGGCCATGGGACGCCGCGGTGAACGCCGGCCGGCGCGGATGTGGCGCTGCCCGGAAGACTCCGCCAACCCTGTTGGCATCTCCCAGCTGGGCATTCACCCTGGAACTGAGCTGTAGCCGGGCGTGACGGCACCGCCCGGCCGACCAGACATGGCACCCGGAGGCGATGACGCACCACGGGCGCCCAGAATGGAGCGATCTTATGATGAGCCTGGCCAGCGGCCCGGTGGGGGCCCGACCGGCGGCCGGGACGTGGGTCCCGGCCCAGCGCAGGCACCTGCCGGGGTGTTACCCGGACCTGGACGGGCTCGCCTTGGCAGTGGCGGTGGCTGCCCGGGGCCTACCTGCACGGGGCCGGGCATGACCGCACAAGATCCCGTGCAGATCATCGCCGATTTGTTCGCCGGCGAGGGCGCCCGGGACTACCTGGGGGAGCCGGTGACCCAGGCCTCGCACATGCTGCAGGCGGCGGCGCTGGCACGGGCAGCACGAGCACCCGCGCCGCTGGTGGCCGCCGCCCTGCTGCACGATGTCGGTCACTTCACGTCGGCGATCTCCGGTCGTGACCTGATGCGCGGCACCGGCAACCGGCACAGCGCCGCAGGCGCGGACTGGCTTGCCCAGTGGTTCGGGCAAGAAGTCACCGAGCCGGTCCGGCTGCACGTGGCCGCCAAGCGCTACCTGTGCGCGGTCGAACCCGGCTACCTGGCTGCCCTGTCCCCCGCGTCGCTCTGCACGCTGGGCGTGCAGGGTGGCGCGATGGACGCGGACGAGCGGGCCGAGTTCGAGGCGCACCCGCTGGCCTGCCCGGCACTGCGGCTGCGGCGCTGGGACGATGCAGCCAAGGATCCCGCTGCCGCGCCGCCCGCGTTCGGCTATTACAGGTCGTTGCTGCGCCGTCTGCTCCGCCGGTCCTGACCCGCCTGCTCCGCTCCCCAGCCGCGCCGTCCGCGTTTCACGGGAATGAGCACCGGGAGGCGGGTGTCACGAGGGAGCGCCGGGGACCGGGGCGACCCGGTAGTGGTAACGGTGCACGGTGGCGAAGCCACACCGCTCATACAGTGCCCTGGCCGCGACGTTGCCCTCCTCGACCTGCAGGAATACCCGGCCGGCCCCGCGGCCGGCCGCTTCGGCGGCCAGCGCCCTGGTCAGCGCGGTGCCCAGCCCGCGGCGCCGGTGCTCGGGCGCCACGTCGATCGCGGTGATCCCAGCCCAGCCGGCCGCCACCGACACCCGCCCCACGGCGATGGTCTGGCCGCCGTCCTCCACGCTGGCGAACGCCTGCCACGGCGCCGACTGGAGGAGCCGCCGCGCGCTGGCGGGCAGCTCCGCCATCCCCCGGTAGTGATAGCGCGCGAGCCAGGCGGCATCCGGCCGCGATGCCAGGGTGACCGGCACCCCGGTGGCGCCGGGGGTGCGGTCAGCGCCTTGCCCGCGCCCGGCCACGGCACCGGTCTGCGCCGTCATCACCACCGCGGGGCCCGACCGCACCCGCCAGCCGCGTGCCGCCAGCAGAGTGTCCAGCGGATCTGGAGGCTGGGCAGCCGATGCCAGCGGCCCCGGGATCACGATCATGGGTGGCAGCCCACGGTGCAGGTACCATTGCCCGATCCGGTCCACCGCCTCCACCAGCGGCATCCCGGGATCTCCCACCGGCAGCGCAGAGTTCGCCCGGCCGGTAAAGCCGCCGTCAGCGCGCAGCAGCCACTCTCCCAGCGCCGCCTGATCGGCCGCCTGCCAGTGCGCGGCGGCGATCCGCTCCAGGCTGGCGATCGGCGGCGCGCTGTGATCGGCGCTCAGACCTCGATCACCACCGGGATGATCATGGGGCGGCGGCGGTAGTTCTCGTTGACCCAGCGCCCCACGGTCCGGCGCACAAGCTGCCCCAGCTGGTAGGCGTCGTTGATGCCCTCGGTGGCAGCCTTGGCGAGCGCCTCGTCGATGCGGGGCCTCACCTCGCTGAACGCGGCGTCGTCGATACCTGAGCCGCGCGCGTGGATCTCCGGGCTGGCGGCCAGTTTGCCGGTGGTCGAGTCGACCACGATGATGATGGAGACAAAACCCTCCTCGCCGAGGATCCGCCGGTCCTTCAGCGAGGTCTCGGTTACCTCGCCCACCGACAGCCCGTCCACATAGACGTAGCCGCATGGGACCGCGCCGGTGATCGACGCCTTCCCGTCCACCAGGTCCACCACCACGCCGTCCTCGGCGAGCACGATGCTGGTCTCGGGGACACCGGTGAGCCCGGCGAGCCTGGCGTGCGCCCGCAGGTGCCGCCATTCGCCGTGCACCGGCATGAAGTTCCGCGGCTTCACCAGGTTCAGGACGTACAGCAGCTCACCGGCGGGCGCGTGCCCAGAGACGTGCACCAGCGAGTTCTCCCGGTGTGCCACCCGCGCCCCCCACCGCGTCAGCTCGTTGATCACCCGGAACACCGCGGTCTCGTTGCCGGGGATCAGCGAGGAGGCGAGGATCACCGTGTCCCCCTCGGCGATCCGGATGGGGTGGTCCCGGCCGGCCATCCGCGACAGTGCCGACATCGGCTCGCCCTGGGAGCCGGTGGAGATGAGCACGATCATCTCCGGCGGCATCTCCTCCGCTTCCTTCATGTCCACCATCAGGCCGCCGGGGACCGAGGGGATCTGCAGGTAGCCGAGGTCGCGGGCGACACCCATGTTGCGCACCATGGACCGGCCGACGAAGGCGACCTTGCGCCCGTGCGCCGCCGCCACCTCCAGCACCTGCTGGACCCGGTGCACGTGGCTGGCGAAACAGGCGACGATGATCCGCTGCTGGGCGCCCGCGAAGATTTCCGCCAGGACCGGGGTGATCTCCCGCTCACTGGTGACGATGCCCGGCACTTCGGCGTTGGTGGAGTCAGACATCAGCAGGTCGACGCCCTCGGCCCCGAGCCGGGCGAACCCACCGAGGTCGGTCAGCCTGCCGTCCAGCGGCAGCTGGTCCATTTTGAAGTCCCCGGTGTGCAGGACAACCCCGGCCGGGGTGCGGATCGCCACCGCGAGCGCGTCCGGTATCGAGTGATTGACCGCGAAAAATTCACACCCGAAGGGACCAAACGATTGCCGCGTGCCTGCACCAACCTGCGCCACGCCGGGCGTCAGCCGGTGCTCGGCAAGTTTGCTCTTGACCAGGCTGAGGGTCAGTTTCGAGCCCACCAGGGTGATGTCGGGGCGCTCCCTGAGCAGGTACGGCACGGCGCCGATGTGGTCTTCGTGGGCATGGGTGAGCACCACGGCTTCCACCTGGTCCAGGCGGCCTTCCAGGTAGGAGAAGTCGGGCAGGATCAGGTCCACCCCGGGCTGGTCGGGCTCGGGGAACAGCACCCCGCAGTCCACGATGAGCAGCCGGCCCGCGTACTCGAACACGGTCATGTTGCGGCCGATCTCGCCGAGACCGCCGAGACCGACGATGCGCAGTCCGCGCTTGGGCAGGGAGGGGGGCGTGCTGAGTCCGGGGTGCGGGTGGCTCACCAGGCCGCCCCGNNAGCGCGGCCTTGGTCGCGATCGCGCCCTGGGTCCGGGTCATGATGCCAATGTAGACGGGCAGCAGGTCGTAGTGGATCTGGCGGGCTTCCTCGACCCGCCCCGCCCGGTACGCGTCGATCATCTCGTGCAGCCGGTCCCCCACCACATGGCCGACCACGCTGACGAAGCCCGCGGCACCGAGCGCCAGCATGGGCAGGTTCAGCATGTCCTCACCGCAGTAGTAGACCAGGCCGGTGCTGAGCATCACCTGCGAACTCGCGCCCAGATCCCCCTTGGCGTCCTTAACGGCCACGATCCGCGGATGCTGGGCCAGCCGGATCAGGGTCTCGGTGGCGATGGGGACACCGGTGCGGCCCGGGATGTCATACAGCATGCTGGGCAGCCCGGTCGCGTCGGCGACGGCGGCGAAGTGGGCGACGAGG
>DPMS01000917.1 GCA_003541285.1 Actinomycetota bacterium | reverse complement strand
TGGCCCGCGAGCGCGGGCTGCGGTTCAGCGACTACGACGCGCTCTGGCGCTGGTCTGTGACCGACCTCGACGGCTTCTGGCAGGCGGTCTGGGACTACTCCGGCATCACCGCGTCGGCACCCCCGGAGCGGGTGCTGGGACGGCGGGAGATGCCCGGGGCGGACTGGTTCCCCGGGGCCAGGCTCAACTATGCCGAGCAAGTGCTGCGGCGCGAGCGGCCCGGCACCGACGCGCTGCTGTACCGGGGCGAGACCGTCCCGCTGACAGGCATGGACTGGGCGGCACTGGCCGGGCAGGTGCGGATCCTGGCGACCCGGCTGCGGGCGATGGGCGTCGGCCCAGGTGACCGGGTCGTCTCCTGTATGCCGAACATCCCGCAGACGGTCATCGCGATGCTCGCGACCACCAGCATCGGGGCCATCTGGGCCAGTTGCTCACCGGATTTCGGCTGGCGCGGCGTCCTGGACCGGTTCTCCCAGCTTTCGCCCACGGTGATGTTCTGCGTGGACGGCTACACCTATGGCGGCAAGCAGTACGACCGGCTCGCCGAGATGATGCAGATCACCGGCGGGCTGGACACCCTCAAGCACACCATCTTCCTGCCCTACCTGCGCCCGGACCGTGCCGACCTGCCGGCCGGCGCGCTCACCTGGGCTGATGTCCTCGATCACCCGCCTGTCCCGGCTGCTGAGTTCGATTTCGAGCAGGTGCCGTTCAGCCATCCGCTGTGGATCCTGTTCTCCTCCGGTACCACCGGCCTGCCCAAGCCNNCCGGCTGGATGATGTGGAACTTCCTGGTCAGCTCGCTGCTGCTGGGCGTGTGCCCGGTCCTGTACGACGGGAACCCGGGCTACCCGCCAGAGGTGCTCTGGGAACTGGCGGCCGACGCCAAGGTGACGCTGTTCGGTGCCAGCCCCTCGTTCGTGGACCTCATGGTCCAGCGCAAGATCGTGCCCGGCCAGTCCTTCGACCTGTCCGCGATGCGGGGGGTCGTGCTCGCGGGCTCCCCGGTGTCCGCCGCGTGCGGCGCCTGGTTCTACCGCAACGTCAAATCCGGCCTCTGGCTGGCCACCGGCAGCGGCGGCACCGACACCTGCTGCGGGCTGGTAGGCGGGGTGCCGGTGCTGCCGGTCTACGCCGGCGAGATCCAGGCGCGCCACCTCGGGGTGGCGGCACAGGCCTTCAACGAGCGCGGTGAGAGCGTCATTGACGAGGTCGGGGAACTGGTGATCACCCAGCCGATGCCGTCGATGCCGGTCTGCTTCTGGGGCGACGAGGACGGCAGCCGCTACCGGGATTCATATTTCGCGGACTTCCCAGGAATCTGGCGGCAGGGCGACTTCTTCCGGATCAACGACCGCGGCGGCTGCTTCGTGCTGGGCCGCTCGGACGCGACCCTGAACCGGCACGGGGTGCGGATCGGGACGGCAGAGATCTATGCGGTGCTCGCCTCCATCGAGGAAGTCGACGATGCCCTGATCGTGAACCTCGACCTGCCGGGTGGCGGGTTCTTCATGCCGCTGTTCGTCAGGCTGGGAGACGGTGCCGTGCTCGACGACACGCTGCGGCGCAAGATCTGTGACCGGCTGCGGCAGGAGTACACCCCCCGGCACGTCCCGGACAAGATCATCCAGGTGCATGACATCCCGGCCACCCTCACCGGCAAGAAGATGGAAGTCCCGGTGCGCAAGATCCTGCTCGGGGTGGCGCCGGACCGGGCGGCCAACGTCAACGCGATGGCGAACCCGGATTCCCTGGCCGAGTTCGTCGCCTACGCCGGTGAGCAGCGGGACTACCCGCTGCGCTGAGATGGCCAGCAGGCCGGGCCGGCCGGGGGGCCGGGCCGGCCGGAAAGAAGGCAGGCATGGCTGACCGCCAGCCCGTCCCCTGGCGGCGGATCGCCACCGAAGAGGCCTTCCTCATCCCCGAGGTCCATGACGCGCTGCGATCCTGGGCGGCCGGCGCCGACCCGGATGAGCCTGACCAGGACTTCTGGGGCTTCGTGCTCACGCAAGACCTGCCAGGGCTGCAGCGGGTACGGCGCCAGTTGCTCGACACCGACGACGAGCGGCTGGCGATCATGGACGAGCACGGCGTCAGCGTGCACCTGCTGTCGCTGACCGCACCGGGCGTCCAGACGTTCGGCGATGCGCAGGCCGTGGAACTGGCGGCCCTGGTCAACGACCGCCTCGCGGCGATCATCGCCCGTCATCCCGACCGGTTCGCGGGCCTGGCCGCGATCGCGCCGCAGGTCCCGCACGCCGCGGCGGCCGAGATCGAGCGGGCCATGAAAACCCTGCGGCTGAACGGCGTTGTGATTAACTCCCACACCCGTAACGAGTACCTGGATGAGGAGAAATTCTGGCCCATCTTCGAGGCCGCGCAGGCGCTCCGCGTGCCGATCTACATCCATCCCCGGTCGCCGTCGGCGCAGATGGCCGCCCCCTACCGCAAGTACGGGCTGGAGACCGGCATGTACGGCTTCCAGGCCGAGACGGGCCTGCACGCCATCCGGCTCATCTGCAGCGGCGTCTTCGACCGCTTCCCCGATCTGAAGATCGTGCTCGGGCACCTGGGCGAGGGGATCCCGTTCTGGCTCTACCGGGTCGACTACATGCACCCGGTCCGCAGTTCCCGTAATAGCCGGCCGAAACTCCAGCTGACGCCGGGTGAGTATTTCAAGCGCAATTTCGCGATCACAACCAGCGGCATGAACTGGCATCCGGCGCTGCGTTTCTGCATCGAAGCGGTCGGCGCCGACAACATCATGTTCGCGATCGACTACCCCTATCAGCTCACCGTGGGCGCGGTGCAGTTCATGGACTCCGCTCCGATCCCTGACCAGGACAAGCACAAGATCTTCCACCTGAACGCGGAACGGATCTTCGGCATCCCCGCGGGTGCTGGCATTGCGGCCGGGACCGGCACCCGCCCGGCCACGGGCTGACTGGCGCGCCATGGCCCGGCCCGTCGCCCATCTGGCCAACCTGGACCTGAACCTGCTGGTGGCCCTGCGTGAGCTGCTGCGCGAGCGCAGCGTCACCCGTGCCGCCGAGCGGCTGGGCGTCACCCAGCCCGCCACCAGCGCGTCGCTGTCACGGCTGCGGCGTCATTTCGGTGACGAACTGCTGGTCCGCGACAAGGGCTGCTACCAGCTGACGGCGCTGGCCGAGCAGCTTGCCGAGCAGGTGGAGGTGGTGTGCACGGCGACCGAGCGGCTGTTCGCCGCAAGCACTCTTTTCGACCCGGCGACCTCCGAGCGCGAGTTCACCCTGGTGATGGCGGATTACACCATCGGGGTGATGGGCGAGGCGCTGTCACAGCTCATCCACCGCTCGTCACCCCGGGCGCGGCTGCACATCAGGCTGGTCAGGGAGTCGCTGAGCACCGAATACTCCGACGCGATCCGGTTCATCGACGGCATGGTCGCCCCGCCCACACATGGATTCGCGCTGCCGAACACCCGGTCGGTGGAGCTGTTCCAGGACCGGTGGGTATGCCTGGTCTCCGCGCACAACCCGGTGCTGGACGCAGGCCCGCTGCAGCTGGCCGATCTCGCCCGGCTGCCCTGGGTGGCGCCCTACTACCGGGCCCAGCCGAACCCGTCGGCCGCCCCGATCATGCGCCAGCTCACGCTGCTGGACATCCAGCCGCATATCGCCGTGCGGGTGGAGAGCTACCTGGCGGTGCCGCATTTCGTGGCCGGCACGAACCGGATCGCGCTCATGCAGGAGCGCCTTGCCGCCCGGCTGGCCGACCGGATGGATCTGCGGGTGATGGAGTGCCCCGGTGAGCCCGAGCCCATCATCGAGGCGCTGTGGTGGCACCGGCAGTACGAGGAGGACACCGCGCACGCCTGGCTACGGCGGCTCGTTGTCGAGGCCGCGCGCAAGCTCTGAGCGTTCCGGGCCCGGCGCCGGGCATCGCGCCCTCTCCTCAACCGCCCCGCCCCGGCCCGTGCGGCCGGCCCGGCACCGGCCTCCGCGCTGGCCGCTCGTGCCATAAACGGCATTTATGTGTAGCAGATGAACTGTTTGTTTGCTCACCGCGCCCGGCAATTCTAGCGTACCGGGCAGGACCTCAAAGTTACGCCTGCCTTTCGCGGATGTTACGCGATCCTTTCTGTTGCCTGCGACGGGAGCGTTTATGCCGCATGAGCTGACCGAGCTGAGGCTCAACGCGGTCACCAAGCCCGCTGACGAGCCCGTGCACGAGATCCGTGCCGACGTGTGCGTCGTCGGTGCGGGGATCGCNNGGGGTGTTCGACGATATTTTCCGCGATCTCGGGCCGTCCGGGGACCTGCATTTCCAGCGGGGCCACACCACGACCGTGTACTACAACGAGGTCGCGCTCGGGCGGTGGCTGGAGAAGGAGATCCTGCGCAGCGGGGTGCGCACGATCCTTGGCACTGTCCTGCAGCGGGCGCCGGTGCGGGACGGCCGGGTCGAGTCGATCCTGCTGGCGTCCAGATACGGCACTGTCTCGATCACCGCGGCCGGCTTCGTGGACGCCAGCGGCGATGCCGCCCTGGCCTGGGCGGCCGGCCTGCCCTGCTGGGTTCCCGAGCGTCCCATCTACGGCTCGCAGCAGGTCATCGTCGAGAACGTGAACGAGAGCCACAAGCCTGACATGGGAGAGATGGACGCGCTGTTCGCAGCCAAGGCGGCAGAGAACGGGCTGCTGCGCCAGGGCGGGCTNNAAGGCCCGGGTCCGCGCCTACGGCTACCCGGGACGGCGGCAGACCCGCTGGATCAAGGGCCGTCACCAGCTCACGGTCGATGAGGTGCGGGCCGGCACCCGGTTCGACGACGCGGTGGCCCGGACGGCGTGGCCGATCGAACTGCACGACCGTCCCGAAGGCTATGTGTGGGAGATGTTCGACTCCGACCACATCCACTACGTCCCGCTGCGCAGCATGACCCCGCCTGACGTGCACAACCTGGTGGCTGCGGGCCGGTGCGTGGACGGGGACGCCGCCGCCCTGTCCAGCGTCCGGGTGATGGGCCCGTGTGCGGCCATGGGCGCCGCGGCGGCGCACGCACTGCACCTGGCGGGCACCGGGAGCGTGCACGACGCCGACCTGGGGCGGCTGGCCGGCCGGCTGACCGCGAACCTCGACGGCCACGAGGGGTACCCGCGATGAGACTGACCGACGAGGAAAAGGGCATGCGGGACGGCGCCGAGGGCGCGGCCGTCGCCGCCGCCATGGACCTGCTGATCCGCTACGGCGGGGCGCTCGGCGCCGGGCACCTGTGCGATGTCCGCAACGTCGCAACCTCGATGACCCAGCCGTCCCCGGTCAAGGCCCGGCTGGTCCGCGAGGGCGGGTGGGACAAGGCGTTCGCGGTCATCAGCCTGGACAGCGACGAGGACCTCCAGGTCCCGCCGATGCGGGTGGCCACCTGCCAGCTCCAGCACGGTTTCGGCGCCGACGCCGGCGCGGTGGTCCCCTACCCCGCCCAGATGATCGCCCTGCAGGGCGACGCGGAGGCCTTCTACGGCCGGCACGGCGTGAATATCCTGGCCACCTGCACCCCCTACCAGGTCGGCAACATCCCGGTCCGCGGGGAGCACATCGCCTGGATGGAGTCGTCGGCGGTGATCTACGCCAACTCGGTCCTGGGTGCCCGGACCAACTGTGAGGGAACCGCCTCCACCGGCGCGGCCGCGCTCACCGGCAAGGTCCCGTGCTGGGGGAACCATCGTGACGAGGGCCGCTACGGCACGCACCTGATCGACGTCCAGGTGCGGGTCGACGACTTCACCGAATGGGGAATGCTCGGCTACTTCACCGGCGGCCTGGTGGGCGAGGAACGCCCGGTGCTGGCTGGTGACCTGGGCCGTCCCGGCCTGGCCGAGCTGAAGCATTTCGGCGCCGCAGCGGCCACCTCCGGCGGCGTCGAGCTCTATCACCTGCCCGGGATCACCCCGGAGGCCCCCACCGTGGAGGCGGCGTTCGGCCCGGCGCCGGTGCCCGCAGCCGTCACCTACGGCCCGCGCGAGCGCCGCGCCGTCTATGCCGGACTGAACTCCCAGGGCACCAGCACCCACGTGGACTTCGTGCTGCTCGGCTGCCCGCACGCGTCGGTGGACCAGATCCGCCAGGCCGCCGCCGCGCTGGACGGCCGCCGTCTGTCCGCCGGCACGCACCTGTGGCTGATGGTCCCGCGCGCGCTCAAGGACGTCGCCGACCGCAGCGGCTACACCGAGACGATCGAGCGGGCCGGGGGGAAGGTACTCGCCGACTCCTGCCCGGCGATGTCGCGGGCTGCGCCGCCGGGCACCAGGGTGTTCGCCACCGACTCGGCGAAGCAGGCGCACTACCTGCCGGCCATCCTCGGCATCGAGGCCTGGTTCGGCACGCTTGCGCAGTGCGTGGACGCCGCGGTGACCGGCCGGTGGCGGGGTGAGCTGTCGTGATCACCTTGCACGGGCGCACCGTGGTCCCCGGCGTCGCCGCCGGCGAGGCCCTGGTCTCCCACGAGCCGATCTCCGGCTGGGGCGGCATCGACCCGGCGAAGGGCATCATCATCGAGCCCCGGCACGAGCTGTTCGGCGTGTGCTTCACCGGGAAGATCCTCGTCTTCCCCAGCGCCAAGGGGTCGTCCGGCTGGTCGGCCACCTTTCACATGACGCGGCTGACCGAAACCGCGCCCAAGGCCATGATCTTCACCACGATGACGACCAAGATGGCATTGGGTGCGGTGGTAACGCGCGCGCCCGCGATCACAGATCTCGATGGCGATCCGCTCAGCGTGATCGAGACCGGTGACTGGGTGAAGGTCGATGCCGATGCCGGGATCGTGGAGATCACCAAAAAAGTGTAAGCGCGTGTCTGCCGGGTATCCGAGCCAGATAGCCGGGCCGCGGAGCCGCGCTGGGCAGCGTCTGACGGGAGGGCGGTGAGCGTGACGCGTTTGGATACGGTTGACCTGTCTGAGGTCATCGAAGCGCAAAGGCTGACGGGCTTCATTCTCAAGCTTGTGGCCGTTTCCGTGCTGGTAACCTTTTTCGACGGCTACGACATGCAGGGCATCGCCTATGTCGCGCCATATCTGCAACCGGCATTTCATCTCGACAGGCTGATGCTGGGCAACATCTTCAGCGCGGGGATTGCCGGAAACTTCATCGGCGCGATGGCGATCGGTTGGTTGGGGGATTATTTCGGCCGACGCCCCGCGATCGTTTGGTCGACGGTCGCGTTCGGCGTTCTGACATGTGCGCAGGCATTGAGCCAGACCTATGAGCAATTCCTGATATTGCGCTTCATCGATGGGATCGCGATCGGCGGCATGATCCCGGTCTGCTGGGCCCTGAACATTGAATACGCGCCCAAGCGGTTCCGGTCGACCATCGTCACCATTGTCATGGTTGGGTACACGATCGGCGCCAGCGCGGCCGGACCGATCGCTGTCTGGTTCATTCCGCGCTTCGGCTGGCAATCGTCCTTTCTGTTCGGCGGCATTGGGTCTCTGCTGGCCGGCGCACTCCTCTATTTCACGCTTCCGGAATCGATCCGCTTTCTATGTGCCAAGGCAGGCAATCGCGACATGATCGCTGGGACCATTCGA
>DPMS01000939.1 GCA_003541285.1 Actinomycetota bacterium | reverse complement strand
CCCGGTCTCGGTGTCCACCTCCACCTCGGCCGCGTGCGTGCCGTAGGTGTAGTCGGGGAAACTGTCACCCTGGCCGGTGGCGGGGTCGAAGGCTCCCGTTTCGGCCCGCCAGATCGACAGGTGAGACGTGTGCACTCCCTGCCGCTCGCAGGCGACGGCCAGCTCCGCCAGGGTCAGGCTGGCACTCCCGGGGGTGGCCCCCGGCACGGTGGCCGCCGTTGCGCCGGTGGCCGCTGTCACCTTGCCGTCGGTGAAGACGAGCTCGCCGGGGGAGGTCCCCAGCATGCCGGCGGCGACCGGTGCGATCCGCTCGCGCAACTCGAGGGCACCGTTGAGCACGGCGTTGCCTGACATGTAGAGCTGGCGGGTGGCGAATGTGCCGCCCGCGGGGGGGTTGAGCGCGCTGTCGCCGATGTAGATGCTGATGTCGTCGAGCGGAACACCGAGCACCTCGGCCGCGATCTGGCACAGGCTCGCCGCCTGGCCAGCGCCGAGATCGGTGATGCCGCTGCGGATGAGCAGGGTCCCGTCAGCGGCGAGGCTGAGCCAGGCCGATGCCCGGTCCCGGAACCAGATGGTCCGGCCGTACGGCTGGCGGTTGCAGCCGATTCCGCGCCCGACCCGCTTGCCCGGGCCTGACGGCTGGGCCGGCTCGCCGAGCAGCGCCAGGGCGCGGTGCATTGACTGCCCCACCTCCACGCAGGTGCTCAGGCGTTCCCCGGTGGGGATCGCGTCACCCTTGGCGAGGAAGTTACGCTCGCGTATCTGCGTCCGGGTCAGGCCAAGCCGCTCGGCGAGCCTGTCCATCTGGGACTCGTAGCCGAACGTCACCTGCATCGCGCCGAAGCCGCGGAACGCGCTGGCCGGGACGTTGTTGGTGAAGACCGCCCGGGACACGATGCTGGCGTTCGGGACCCGGTAGGGACCGCAGGCGCATGCCGCGCCGGCGAAGAGCACCCGGGGTGACAGGTAGGGATAGGCTCCGGCGTCGCCGAGGATCTCCACCTGCTGCGCCGTGATCGTCCCGTCCTGGCGCGCGCCGGTGCGGTAGCGCATGGTGAAGGGATGCCGCTTGGTGCTGGCGAGCAGCGACTCCTGGCGGTCCCAGATCATCCGCACCGGCTGGCGGGTGTGCCAGACCAGCAGAGCCAGGTACGGCTCGACGGTCATGTCCTCCTTGCCGCCGAAACCGCCGCCCATGTACGCGCCGATGATGCGTACCTTGCTGGCGGGCACGCCGAGAATCGTGGCAACGGTCGCGCCATGCTCGATCACCTGAGTCGAGACGCGCAGCGTGACCACGCCGTTTTCTATCCAGCCGACCCCCGCCTCGGGCTCGAGGTAGGCGTGCTCCACGTGCTGGCTGCGGTACTCCTCCTCCACCACGACATCGGCGGCGGCCATCGCGGCGACCGCGTCTCCGCTCCGGATCTCCCAGGTGACCAGGGTGTTGCCCGCGTCGTGTACCAGCGGCGCCCCATCGGCCAGGGCCGCCTCCACATCGAAGACGCCAGGAGTCTCCTCGTACTCCACCCACACGAGTTCCGCGGCCTCTTCCGCGATCTGCTGGCTCACCGCCGCGATGAGTGCCACCGGCTCACCGAGGAAGCGAACCCGGTCTGCGGCGAGCACCGGCATCGCCACCTCGAGTTCGGCGAGCCCGCCGCTGGCCATCTCGATGATCCGGTTGCACGGGACGTCGGCGGCGGTGATCACGGCCACCACCCCGGGGAGCGCACGGGCCTGCGTCACGTCGATGGAGACGATCCGCGCGCTCGGCATCTGGCCGCGCACCAGCCGGCCGTGCAGCATTCCCGGCAGCTGCCAGTCGGCCGCGTAATGCAGCGACCCTTTCACCTTGTCCACGAAGTCATGGTGGGCCGGCGAAGTGCCGACCACGCGGAACCCGGCACCTTCCCGCTTTCCCTGGTCAATTGGGGGCTGCTCGACGATCGTCATCGGCCGGCCCCTCCCTGGATGTCGTCAGGCCCGTCAAGAGCGGCGTATTCCTCGACCGCGTCCAGGATCTTGGTGTAGCCGGTGCAGCGGCACAAATTCCCGACCAGGGCATAACGGATCTCCTCGCGGGAGGGCCGCCCACCAGCGCGCACCAGGTCGAGGGCAGTGAGCATCATGCCGGGTGTGCAGAAACCGCATTGCGCCGCGCCGTGCCGCAAGAAGCACTTCTGCAGGGGGTGCATCCCCCCGTCCGAGCTCATCAGCCCGCGAAGCGTCGTTATGTCGTGGCCTTCGGCCTGCACCGCCAGCAGCAGGCAGCCGTTGACGGGGCTGCCGTCGAGCAGGACCGTGCAGGTGCCGCATACGCCCTCACCACAGCCATAGCGCACATCCGCCAGGCCGAGGTCGTCGTGCAGCACGTCGAGCACCGTGTCGGACGGGGTGACCCACACCTCGTGATCACGGCCGTTGACCCTCAGTGCCAGTTTGCGCCTGCTCATGCCGCCGCTCCCGCCGGCCTGGCCGCGCGGCCGAACGCGTCGGCCAGCGCGCGTTCGCTGAGCACCCGCACCAGCCGCCGCCGGTAGTCACCGGACGCGTGGACGTCGCTGCTCGGCGCGACGCTGTCCGCCAGTGCGCCGGCGGCCTGTGTGAACGCGGGCCCGCCCGGCGCGGTGCCGGGCAGGCCCGCGAGCAGGCCGGGGTCGGCCAGTACCACCCGGTCGGCCACTCCGGCCAGCGCCACCTGCACATTGCGGATGACGTCGGCATGCTCCTCGAGTTCGAGCCGGGCCGCCACGGCGACAATGGCGAAATCCGAGGTGCGGCGCACCATCTCCTGGAAGGCCCAGCCCTGCCGGGGCCGGGCGACCGGCACCAGGACGTCGGTGATGACCTCCGGCTGCTCCAGCGCGGTGGTCAGGTAGGTGACAAACAGGTCGCGGACGGGGATCGTCCGCTCGCCGGCCGGCCCACGGACCACGGCGTGCGCGCCCAGGGCGAGGCCGCAGGCACCGATCTCGGCGGTGGGGTCGGCGTGGGCGAGGCTCCCCCCGATGGTCCCCCGGTTCCGGACGCGCACGTTCCCCAGGTGCCGGACGGCGTCGGCCAGCAGCGGGCAGTGCCTGCGGACGAGCACGTGCTCGGCCAGGGTGCGATGACGGGTCAGCGCCGGGAGACGGAGCATGTTCCCCTCCACCGCGGGCGCCCGCTGGTCGGCCCCGTTGATGTCGATGAGCACGGCCGGCCGGGCCAGCCGCAGATTGAGCATCGGCATCAGGCTCTGGCCGCCGGCGAGGA
>DPMS01000921.1 GCA_003541285.1 Actinomycetota bacterium | reverse complement strand
TAGCCGTTGATAGGATGTTCATGTGGTCCAGAAAATTCTTGGGTATTCTTCATGATGCCCGTCCCCCCCGGGACATGAGCGGCATGCTCAGTCCCCTCCCCATTTAACATGTGACGAACGGCCCGGCAAGGGGTCAGGAGCTACTTTCTTGCCACGATCAGGCTCATATGATGGTCGCGGGTGTGGCCTGGGCGGCCTGATAAGGCCAGATGTGCTTAGTGGTTCTCGTGTGGCTTCTCAGCGGCGGAGAATTCAGGTTCCAGCGTTTGGGCAGTGTCCCAGGAAGCCATCACACGTCGGCGGGTAGGTGACGCCAGCCGACACCTGGGAGTGAATAGCGGTTCCGCGGTTGCTGGGCAGTGACTCGCCGTCGAAGAGTAGGCGCAGCCGCCCGCAGGGTATGTCGTCGCGGATGTGGATGTCGATGACGTAGGTGCCGTCGGGCTGCTGGTAGGTGAAGACGGCGAGGGTGGTGGCGCCGATGTAGACGACGGGCCGTCCGTCGGCGTGCTCCATCAGTTCGGTGGTGATGGTGGTGAACGCGGGTGCCATGACGACCTCCGCGCCTGGGCTTCGAGGTCGTGGGCGGTGCCGGCGTCGTCGAGGGTCTGGGCGACGCTGGTGACTGCTTGCATGACGCCGCCGACGGTGAGCTGGCCGCCGCGGATGAAGTGGGCCAGGATCGCATCCGCCAGCTCGTCGCTGAACTTGGCGGTCCTAGCCACCTGGCGCACCGTCTCCTCCGGGTGGCGGACCGGCGCCCCGGCCTTGCGCTCGATCTCGGCCACCTTCGCGTGCAGGTAGCCGGGTGACAGGAACGTGGCGACGGCGTCGCGGGCGCGGGCGGTGATCAGCGCCAGTTCTTTTTCCTGGGTGTCGGCGGTGTAGCGGACGACACCCTCGTCGTGGCGTGAGCCCAGGTGCACAGCCCTGGCCGCGTCGGCGGTGATCTGCAGCCCGTCGCCGCAGATCTCCGCGACGATCCGCGGGGTGATCGACGAGGCGCCCTCGCCGACCTCGCTGTTGCTGATCACGAACCCGGTGAACAGCACCGGCTCGGCACCCGGCTGATACCCCCGGCCCTCACGCGCCGCTGCCTGCCGCGCCTGCTCCGGGGTCCAGTTCCGGCCTGGGATGTAGATTTCACCGCCAAACGGTGACCGGTACCCAGCCAGCAGTGCCGGGGCATAAGCCCGGATCTGCGGGGCAACGACCCGCGCGTACAGCCGCCGTTCGGTGACGGTGAGGATCACCCCGGGGAATGGAATCCTGTCCGCGATTGATAGGCAAGCTACGCTGAGCTACAGTCGCCGCATTCCTGCTGATGATGAAGTTTCTGGGTTGGGCGGTGGGTGACGTGCTGGCGGCCTTCGTTCATCCGGATGGCTCCGTCGAGGAGCTTAATCCGCCGGGGGCCGCTGCTTTCCTCGCGGTAAACCACGCCCTGGTGGACTACGCCCTGGTTCACGCCGAGTCGCCAACCCCTCTGGCACGCTTCTGCTGGCGGACGCCTGCCGGTCAGTGGCTCCAGGTCTGCCTGGACCGCGCACTGCCGGAACCGCACGCGGCCGCGGTGCTGGTGACGCTCGCGCCAGGGGCGCTGCCCGGCTGCCTGACGCCTCGCGAACTCGATGTGCTCACCCTGCTGGCGTGCGGCTTGAGCAACCAGGAGATCGCGGCGAGGCTGCACGCGAGCAGCCGGACCGTGTCCACGCACGTGGAGCATATCCTCGGCAAGCTCGGCCAGGCGAGCCGGGCGGGGGCTGCCGGGGTGGCGGTGGACCGCGGCTATCTCCGCTTGCCGGTACCCGGGAATGGCACCGTGCCGCGCGGCATCACCGTCGGGTGGCTGCACGCCCGCGCCGAGACCGCAGCCACGGGCACGGGCACGGGCGCCCCAGGCCCCTGCGGCCCAGCGGCCGCGACCCGGCCGGCTCCGCGCACCTGGACCCGGCGTCCGCTGCTGGTCGGCTCGGCGTTCCCGCTGCATGGCCCGGCCCGGTACGACGGCCGGGAGATGGTCAACGGCTCTGGGCTGGCGATGGCGGAGATCAATGCCAGCGGAGGGATCGGCGGCCGGCGCGTTGAGCAGTTCGTGGTGGACGTTGACATCTTCTCGGCCGAGGGCGCGACTGCAGCGTTTCAGCGCCTCATCAGCGCAGAGGTTGACGCCATCACGTCGAGTTACCTGTTCGCGGGCATGGACACCGCACGGACGCTGGCCGCCGGGTACGGGGCTCCCTATGTCCATGCCATGACCTCCGAACTGCAGGCCCAGATAGTCCGCGACAACCACGCCGAGCACGCCGGGATCTTCCAGGTGTGCCCGACCGAGCTCTACTACGGCCCGGGATTCATCAGGTTCCTGAACGAGCTGGGGGAGGGCGGCTGGCGGCCGCCGAACCGGCGACTGGCTTTCGTGGAGACCCCGCTGCCAGCCGGCCAGATGGTGAACCAGCTGGCGGTCGGACTGGCCGAACGGACCGGGTGGCAGATCGCGACCGTGGAGACGATCCCGGCGCTGGGGGCCGACTGGCCAGCCGTGGTAAGGCGGCTGGAGCAGCTCGATCCCGCAGCCATCATGATCTCGCAGTTCCTGGCCAGCGAACTCGCCAGTTTCCAGCGGCTGGTCGCCCAGCGCCTGCCGGGAACGCTCGTCTATGCGATCTACGCGCCGTCAGTGCCGGAGTTTCTGGAGTTCGCCGGCCCGGCCGGTGAAGGGCTGGTCTGGGCCACGGTCACCGGTACCTACAGCGACGTGCTCGGCCGGCGCTTTGGTGCGGCCTACGCTCAGACGTTCGGCCGGCCACCGGGTAAGTCCCATGCCGGCATCGCCTACGACGAGATCCATCTGCTGGCGCAGGCGTGGATGGCGGTCCCGAACCCGTCAGATTCCGGCGCGGTGGCCAGGCAACTGCGGCAGTTGCGGCACCGCGGGGTCAATGGCTCGTACTACCTGGACAACGCCGCACAGTCGGGTCTGGGTTTCCCCGACGTCACCCGCGATCCGTCCCTCGGCCAGGCTCACCTGGTGTTCCAGGTGCAGGACGGGGTTCACCGGATCATCAGCCCGCAGCCGTACGCGGAAAGCCCGTTCCGCCCGCCGCCGTGGACAGGCGGATATGTCCTGCCCGCCGGCCGGATGACTCCCGCGGCAGCCTGGGCGCGTTCCCGTTCGCGGCGTTAAAGGCCGCTGGTCACGACCTGGCCAGCCTTCATGACAAGCACCATGTTCTCCCTGGCCAGACCGGATATGCCGGCCAGCGGATCCGCCGAGAGCACCAGCAGGTCGGCCGCCTTGCCCGGCTCGATCGCCCCCGTCCGGTCCCCGATCCGGAGGATTTCAGCTCCGGACCGGGTGGCCGCCACAATGGCCTCCATCTCGCTCAGGCCGGCCGCGACCAGGGCATGCACCTCGTTCAGCGTCTGCAGCCCGAACGGCGTGAGATCGGCGCAGTAGGAGTCGCTCCCCACGCCTATCCGCACGCCGGCTGCCTTGGCCGCCATCAGGTTCTCTGAGAGGCGGTCATGAAGCAGCGTGCGGATGGCCTCGGGGTCAGCTGGAAGCTCCGTGACCCCCGGGACGTAGGGCTTGCCGTACGGCCCGCCGAACACGCTCGACTGCTCCAGCCATTGCGTCAGCAGGACCACTGTCGGGTTCAGGGAGATGCCCTTCTCCGCCATGAGGCCGATGGTTTCCTCGTCCAGGTCCTCCCCGTGCTCGATCGACCACACGCCGGCCCGGGCGGCGTCCTTCGCCGCTGCCGCGCACTCGCAGTGGGCCGCGACCGGCACTCTCGCGTAGTTCGCCTCCTCCACGATGACGCGAAGCTCGCGCAGGCTGTAGTGCTGGACGTCCTCCGGCTCGTTCTCGTGCAGGCCGCCGCCGCTGGCCCACACCTTGACGCACTGGCCCCCCTGCTTGACCACTTCCCGCACGGCCGCGCGGACCTCGGCCGGGCCGTCGGCGACCAGCCCCCAGGGATGGGAGGTGCTCACCATCTCCGGAGGCACCCCCCTGGCGTCCCCGTGCCCGCCCCGCCTGGACAGTCCCCGCCAGCAGGGGACGATCTCCGGGCCCGGGATGAGCCCCCGGGCGATCGCCGTCCGGAGCCGCGTGCCGTTCACGGAGATGTCCCGCACGCTGGTGACGCCGTGCTGCAGCAACTGGCGGGCCTGGGCCGCCGACGCGATGGCCTGGTACCGGTCGTCCTCCAGGACCCACCGGTCCTCGTCCGGGAAGGACGCCCCGCCGAGGTGGCAGTGGCCGTCGATGAGCCCGGGCATCAGGGTCGCTCCTGCCGCGTCCAGGACCTGCGCGTCCCGGTCGAACGGCACCTCGGCCCCGGCCCCGGCCGCGGCGATGACGGAGCCCTCGACTAGGACAACGGCATCATCGACAGGGTCTCCGCCCCGGCCGTCGATGAGCCTGGCCCCGGTGATGGCGATCCGCCCGCCCGGGTCGCCGGTTCCGCCAGGCCAGGGCGGCCTCATGCCGGGCTGGCCTGCTGCCATCTGGGTGACCTCCGGGGCTGCCAGGTACACGATCGATCTACAGCCTGACCGGGGCCGATGGCCGTCACTATCCGTCAACTGACGTATTCCAGCCAGCCCCGCCGTCAGGCAGCATCACCATGCCGGGCCAGCCGGCGCGAGCGGAGAATGGGGATCATGTACCTGAGCCCGGCCGAAGAGGACCGGCTGCTGATATTCCTGGCCGCGGAACTGGCACGCCGCTCGCTCCGCCGCGGGCTGAAGCTCAACGCGCCGGAGGCCATCGCGCTCGCGTGTGACGAGATGCATCTGGCCGCGCGGGCTGGCGGCACGTTCGAGGAGGTGCAGGAGGCGGGGCGGCAAGCGGTGTCACCGGATGACCTGCTGCCGGGCGTGGCCGTCCTGGCTGATGAGATCCGGGTCGAGGTCCTGCTCGAGGAGGGCAGCCGCCTGGTGGTGCTGCATCAGCCCTGGGGTGCCCCGCCCGGGCCTGAGGCGCCCGGGCCTGAGGCGCCCGGGGCGATCGAGCATCCGGCCGGGTGGATCGAGTCCGCGACGGGTGAGCAGCGGCGGCGCCTGCGGGTGCGGAACACCTCGCAGCGGCCGGTGCGGGTGTCGTCCCATTACCCGTTCTGGCAGGTGAACGGCAGGCTGGAGTTCGACCGGGCGGCGGCACACGGCTTCCGGCTGGACATCCCGTCCGGATCGTCAGTGCGCTGGGCTCCCGGCCAGGAGCAGGACGTCACGCTGGTGCGGTACTCCGGTGGGTACGGCCATGCCGCCGAGCCGGAGAGCACGCTGCCATGAGGACATCCCGCCAGGAGTACGCCCTGCGGTTCGGCCCTACGGCCGGGGACCGCATCCGGCTCGGCGACACCGACCTGCGGGTCCGGGTCGAGCGGGACGATGTCGGCTACGGCGACGAGCCGGTGTGGGGGTACGCCAAGAACTTCCGCTCCCGCCAGGCGCAGTTCGACCGGGCCCCCGCGGACAGCGAACTCGACATGCTCATCGCGGGCGTGGTGGTGATCGACCCCTTCCTGGGAGTGGTCAAGGCCAGCATCGGGATCAAGGACGGGCGGATCGCCGGGATCGGCCGGGCGGGCAGCCCGGATGTGACCGCGGGCGTGGACCTGACCATCGGCCCCAGCACCTGGCCGGTCAACGGCTACGGGCTGATCGCCACCACCGGCGCCATCGACAGCCACGTGCACCTGCTGACGCCCCGGCTGATCCCCGTGGCGCTGGCCAGCGGCGTCACCACCCTCATCACGGCCGGGTTCGAGGAACCGCCGTATGCGATGGACAAGACCCTGCGCGCGTTCGAGTTCCTGCCCGTGAACCTGGGACTGCAGGCCAGCGCCCGCACCGGCCTGCCCGGGCCGGTCGAGCGGGTACTGGCGGCAGGGGCCTGCGGGCTGAAGATCCACGAGGACTGGGGCGCCTACCCGGAGATCATCGATGCCACGCTGGGACTCGCGGACGCCCACGACGTGACGGTGTGCCTGCACACCGACGGCCTGCACGAGTCCTGCGAGCTCGACGACACGATCGCCGCCATCGGCGGCCGGGCCGTGCACGCCTACCACGTCGAGGGGGCCGGCGGCGGTCACGTCCCCGACCTGATCGGGATCACCCGGGCGCCCAGCGTGGTGTGTTCCTCGACCACGCCGACGGTCCCCTACGGGCTGGCCACGGCCGCCGAGCACCTGGACATGATCCTCATGGTGCACGGCGGGTCCGCGGCCTCGCCGGATGACGTGGCCGCCGCCCTGGACCGGATCCACCCGGCCACCATGGCCGCGGAGGGCCCGCTGCACGACCTGGGGGCCATCAGCATCCTGAACAGCGACTCGCAGGGCATGGGCCGGATCGGCGAGACGGTCCGGCGTACGTGGCAGCTCGCCCACCACATGAAGCGGTGGCGGGAGACCCCGGCCGGAAGCGGCTGGCCCGTGCCCGGCGCGGACCCCGCCGGCCAGCCGGATGACAACCGGCGCGTGCTGCAGTACCTGGCGAAGTACACCGCCGAGCCGGCCCGGGTGCACGGCATCGAGGAGGAGGTGGGGTCGCTGCGGCCGGGCCGGCTGGCGGACATCGTGCTGTGGCGCCCGGCCCTGTTCGGGGTGCGCCCGGAGCTCGTGCTCAAGGGCGGCTGGTTTGCCTGGGGCGCGCTGGGCAGCGGCAATGCCACCGTGGAGGGTGCCGAGCCGCGCCGCTACGGCGCCCACTGGGCCGCCACCGGCACGGCCGCGCCCGCGTTGTGCACCACTTTCGTGTCCCAGGCTGCGATAGACGCCGGCCTCCGGCGCCAGCTGGGCAGCAGCCGCCAGTTCCTGGCTGTGCGCGGCACCCGCTCCGTCCGGCGGGACGGCCTGGTGGCGAACACGGCCACGGCGGCCGTGGAGGTCGATCCCGCTGACGGCACCGTGGCGCTAGGCGGGCGGGTGCTGCGGGCAGAGCCGGTGCGGGAGGTGCCGCTGAACCGCCGGTACCTGCTCGGGTGAGGCACGGGAGCCCGGCCGGCTACACGAGGCGGTGCCGGTCGTACCGCATCTGACCGTCCGTAATAGTCAGATCCACGTTCGCGAGCGCGATCTCGGTGGCAGGCCTGCTGAAGAGGTTGCGGTCGAGGACCACGAGGTCGGCGCGCTTGCCGGCTTCCACCGAGCCGGCTTCGCGCTCGTCACGGTTGACGTACGCCGACCCGATGGTGAACGCCGCGATCGCGGTGGCGAGGTCCAGCCGCTCGCCGGGCAGGAAAGGGTCGCCGGCGCCCGGGCCCGCGTAGGGATAGCCGGGCGGGATCGTCCGGTTCACCGCGGTGTGGATCTCCCACAGCGGGTTCGGGCTGGACACTGGCCAGTCGCTGCCGAAGCAGAGTTGCGCGCCGGACCGGGCGAGGCTGCCGAACGGGTACTGCCAGCTGGCCCGCTGCGGGCCCAGGAACGGCAGGGTGAGCTCGGTCATCTGGGGTTCATAGCAGGCCCACAGCGGCTGGCAGTTCGCCATCACCGACAGCTGACGGAACCGGGGCAGATCACCGGGGTGGACCACCTGCAGATGGGAGATGTGATGCCGGCCGTGGCCGGGGCCGTTGGCGGCCCGGGCGGCGGCCACCGCGTCGAGCGCCTCCCGGACCGCCCGGTCCCCGATGGCGTGGAAATGGACCTGGAAGCCATGGGCGTCTGCCGCGGCCACCGCCGCTGTCAGCTCGCCAGGCTCGAAGAAGCTACGGCCCTGCCCCCCGGCCGGGTGCCCGTGCGCGTCCAGGTAAGGGGTGAGCATGGAGGCGGTGAAGTTCTCGCACACCCCGTCTTGCATGATCTTGACGCTGGTGGCGCGGAACCGGCCGCCGCCCGCCCCGGCCCGCCGCTCGATGAGGTCACCGAGCTGCCCTGTCCCGGTTCCCCGCTGCCACCAGAGCGCGCCGGTCACCCGCGCGCTCAGCAGCCCGCGGCGGTCCGCTTCCAGGTAGGCGTCGTAGCAGTCGGGCACGACCGCGTAGTCCCCGACGATGGCTTCCTGCCACCCGGTGATGCCGAGCGTGTGCAGGTACAGCTGGGCTTCCACGATGCCGGCCACTTGTTCTTCCAGGGACGGGCCGGGCACGTGCCGCCCGGCCAGGTCCATGGCTCCCTCCTGCAGGGTGCCGGCGGGCTCGCCATGCGCGTCCCGCTCGATCCGGCCGTCCGGCGGGTCAGGGGTGCCGGAGCCGATGCCGGCCAGCGCCAGTGCTGCGGAGTTCACCCAGGCCGCGTGATGGTCGCGGTTGGACAGGAACACCGGGCGATCCGGCACCACGCGGTCGAGATCCTCCCGGCGCGGCACCCCGCCGGGGAACACGTCCATCGACCAGCCGCCGCCGGTGATCCACGGGGCGTCCGGGTGCTGACCGGCGTAAGCCCGCACGATCGACAGGTAGCCGGCCAGGCTGTGCGCCCCGGACAGGTCGCAGCGGATCCGCTCCAGCCCGGCCGCGGAGGCGTGGATGTGGGCGTCCTGGAAACCCGGGAGCACCATCCGGCCGCCGAGTTCCACCACCTCGGTCTGCGGGCCCACCCACTCCGCTATCTCCGCGTCCGTGCCAGCCGCGGCGATCCGGCCACCCGCCACCGCGACCGCCTGCGCCCAGGAGCGTGCCGCGTCCACCACGTACACGTCCCCGCCCCGCAGCACCAGATCGGCCTTGCCGCCACTGCCCACCGGACCTCCCATCACGCCAGCGCCGCCCGGCCCGGCTCACCGTCACCGCTGTCCGCCCCTGGCCAGCGCCCGTCGGCGTGGTCGGCGGCGGAAAGCGCCGGGTCCCGGGCCGCCGGGTCCCCGAAGCCGCCACCGCCGCTCGTCTCCACCCGGATGATCGCGCCGGGCGCCAGGATCAGGGTTGCCTTGGACGCCACGGGCACGGCTCTCCCCTGCGGGTCGAGCACCGTGATCCGGGACGGGGCAGCGTCCGTCCCGCCCATGGCCCCCCGCGGAGCGAACGACGGATCGGTCTGCTCGGAGTACGCCGTCACCGTGGACTCGTGCCCGAGCACCTGATACTCGCGCCGCAGGCCGAGTCCGCCCCGGAAGCGGCCGTCCCCCTGCGAGCCGGGGATCAGTTCCGTGCGCAGGATCCGGACCGAATAGCCGGTCTCGGCCACCTCCACCGGCATCAGCCCCACGTTCGCCATGTAAGTGTCCACGCCGTCGAGGCCGTCGCCGCCGCGGTGCGCGCCAGTGCCGCCGCCCACCACCTCGGCCATCACGCTGGGCAACCCGGTCCGCGGTGAGATGCTCTCCATGTTCAGCCCGAAGAACGCCACCGTGCTGCTGGCCACCGCCCGCTCCGGCCACAGGGCCGATGCGGCGCGGATGATCGTGTCCGCGAGCCGCTGGCAGGTGTTGTGCCGGACCGAGACCGCAGCGGGCGGCTCCGGATTGAGGACGCTGCCGCGCGGGCACAGAATCTCGATGGCGCGCAGGATACCGTCGTTGGTGGGGCGGACAGGGTCGGTCATCGCCCGCACCGCGTAGACCACGCTGGCGCGGGTGCTGGCCCACGGCACGTTCATGGCGCCGCGCACCTGCGCCGCGCTGCCGCTCAGGTCGACCACCAGCCGTCCGGACCGTTTGCGGAGCCGGGCGTGGATCCTGGTCGGCGGCCCGCCTGTGCCGTCGTCGTCGAGAAACCCTTCCGCCTCGCTCTCCCCGTCGGGGAGGTCTGCCAGGTCGAGACAGGTGGCCCGCTCCACCGCGGCCAGCGCCTCGCCGAACGCGGTCCCGACCGCCGGTGTCCCGTAGCGCTCCGTCAGCTCCAGCAGGCGGCGCTGGCCCACCAGGCAGGCGGCGTGCTGCGCCCGCAGATCGGACACGGTCGACAGCGGATCCCGCACAGCCGCCGACACGAACTCGAACACGTCCGGGTTCTCCCCGCCCCCCCGGTACAGGCGGACCGGCGGGAGCAGCAGCCCTTCCGCGTACACCTGCCCGAGGTCCGGCCCTTCGGTGCCCGGCCGAACTCCGCCCACGTCGATGTGGTGCGCGGTCGTGCCGACCCAGCCGAACAGGCCGCCGCCGGTGAACACCGGCATGATCACATTCAGGTCGGGCGTGTGCATCGCACCCAGGTACGGGTGGTTGGCGAGGAAAGCGTCCCCCGGTGCGATCCGCTCCCCCCACCGCTCGATGATCGACTTGACCACCAGCGACATCGCGCCCAGCTGCGCCGGGATGAAGTCGGCCTGCGCGACGAGGTCACCGTCAGCACGGAAGATCGCGCAGCTGAAGTCGTCCATCTCCCGGATGATCGGGCTGTAGCTGGAGCGCTTGAGCACGCCGCCCATCTCCACGGCGGCCGCCTGGAGCGCCGCGTTCACCAGCTCGAACGTGATCGGGTCGAGGGAGCGCGGGGCGGCCTGCGCCGCCCGGCGGGCGCTGGCGGTCATCGCGCCTCCTCCAGCCACATGGTCCCGTGGGGGTCGGTGCGGGCCTGCTGGCCCGCCAGGATCACGGTGGTCGTGTCCACCTGGTGGACGATCGCCGGGCCGGTCACCGTTTCGCCCGGCGCCAGCCGCGCGCGATCGTAGACCGGCAGGCCCTGCGGGCCGGGCGACCCCGGCAGCCGTACCTGCGCCTCTCCGATGCGGGCGGCCGCGCCGGGCCCGCCGGCCGGCCGCGCATCCCTCCCGGCGCCATCCGGCGCGGCGGCGGGAGCCGGCACCGGCAATGCCCCGAAGGCCGACAGGCGGAGGGTCACCACCTCGACGTCCTGGGCCAGGTCGGCGTGGCCATAGGTGCGCAGGTGCGCGTCCCGGAAACGGGCGGCGAGCGAGGCGACACCCGCCCGGCCGCGGGGGATCACCGGGATGCTGAGTTCGTACCCCTGGCCCACGAACCGGCAGTCCGCACTGGCCGCGAGCCGCACCCGGGTGCGCGGGATGCCGTCGGCGCGCAGGCGGGCAGTGAGGTCCTGGGCCGTTTCCGCATACCAGGAGGCCAGGTCCGCTGCCAGGCCGGGCCCGAGGACGCGCAGCACCGTGCGTGACTCGTCGATCCGCAGGTCGGTCGCGAGCAGCCCGGTCGCGGCGAACAGGCCCGGGTACCGGGGTATCAGCACCGCCCGGAAGCCCAGCTCGCGCAGCAGCAGGCCGGCGTGCAGTGGCCCGGCGCCGCCGAAGGCGATGAGCGTGTACTCGCGGGGATCGATGCCCCGCTGCACCGAGACCTGCCGCAGCGCCCCGGCCATCTGCGCCACCGCCAGCCGGATCACCCCGTCGGCCGCGTCCCCGGCCGGCAGGCCGAGCTGGTCACCGAGCCGGCCCAGCACGGCCACGGCGGCGGCCGCATCCAGGGTGAGCTGCCCGGCGAGCGGCAGGCCGGCCGGCAGGGTGCCCGCCACCACGTGCGCGTCGGTCAGGGTGGGCCGGTCACCGCCACCGGCGTAGGCGGCCGGCCCGGGCACCGCGCCGGCGCTCTCCGGGCCGACGCGCAGCCGGCCCGTCCGGTCCACCTGCGCGATGCTGCCCCCGCCCGCGCCCACGGTGACGATGTCGGCCGATGGGCAGAGGATGGGGTTGCCCTCGGCCAGCTGGGTAGCGATGAGTGGCGGCACACCGTCGGGGACGAGGCAGACATCCAGCGACGTGCCGCCCATGTCGAGCGAGACGAGCTGGCGGATGCCGTACTGGCCGCCGAGCGCCACGGCGCCGGCCACGCCGGCCGCCGGGCCGGACAGCACGAGCCGGTGAGCCTGCTCCTCCGCCCGCTCGGCTGGCACGCAGCCGCCATTCGACTGCATGATCAGCAGCGGCGGCGCATCCCCGGCCGGGCCCGCCTGGGCCACCCGTGCGCGCAAGCCGAGCAGGTACCGGCCGACCACCGGCCGCAGGCCCGCGTTGACCACCGCGGTCGCGGTCCTCGGGTACTCGCGGAACTCGCGGGCGACAGCCGACGACAGCGACACGGGGATGCCCGGCAGCCGGCCGGCCAGCGCCTCCCCCAGCGCACGTTCGTGCTTGTCGTCGAGGTAGCTGAAGAGGAAGGCGACCGCCACCGCCTCGGGCTCCCGGGCGGCGATCTCCGCCGCCACCCGGTCGATCTCGTCCTCGCGCAGCGCCGTCACTGTCTCGCCGAGCCCGGAGAGCCGCTCGGCCACCTCGATCCGGTCGCGCCTGCGGACAAGCTCGCGGGGACGCGGCTGATCGAGCTGGTATACTCCGGGCCGCGTCCCGTCGCGGTACCCGAGGATGTCGCGGAATCCCTCAGTGGTGGCCAGGACCACCCGGGCCAGTCCGCCGGTCAGCAGAGCGTTGGTGGCGGCCGTGGTGCCGTGGAAGATCATGCGGACGCCGCCGGCGGTGACCCCGGCGCCGGTCAGCGCCGCCAGCGCCTGTTCGAAAGCCATGCCAGGATCGCTGGGAGTGGACGGGACCTTGGCGACCCGGGTCGTCCCATCCGCCCTGATCGCGATCGCGTCGGTGAAGGTTCCCCCGACGTCGACGCCCACGATCCAGTCCTGATCACGCATGGGGAGCCTCCCCGGCCAGCGCCCGGGCCCGCGGGATCACCTGCTCGGCGAACATGCGCACGGCCCGGCGCTGCGCTGGCCACGGCAGCCCGGGGAAGTACAGCCGGGCGATGAAGTGCAGGTCGCCGCCGGCCGCCCGCCGGTAGGCGTCGATCTGCTCCGCCACCTCCGCTGGCGTGCCCAGCAGGATCGCACCGCGCAGCTCAGCCTCCCCGGCCGCGCTCACCGCGGGCGGCTCCGGCGGTGGGCCACCGCGTCCCCTGGCCTGGTCCATGTCGTCGTACTTCCAGGCCACGTACCGGTGGTAGGGACGGATCAGCTCCCACCCGCCGTCCTCCGCCCAGGCGAACACCGGCAGGTGGACGCTGATCGCAAAGCGCCCTGCCCGGCCGTGCGCCGCGTGCTCCGCACGGGCCAGGGCAACCTGGCCGGCCAGCTCGTCCGGGGTCACCTCCGTGGCCATGAAACCGTCGCCGACCCGGCCGGCGCGGCGGATGGCCGGAGGCGTGAGGGCACCGATCCACAGGGGCGGCCCGGCCGGGCTGACCGGCCGCGGCCGTACCGGCATCCCGGGGTATCCGCGACCGCCGGCGCCGCGCACCAGGTCCCCGCGCCAGGCCTGCCGGAGCACCTCCACCGCGGCCAGCAGCCGGGGCACCCGATCGGCCAGCGGGACGCCGAAGGCGTCAAACTCCTCAGCCCGCCAGCCGAGCCCCAGGCCCAGGACCAGCCGGCCCCCGGAGATGAGGTCGGTCACCGCAGCGTCCTCGGCGAGCCGGACCGGATCGTGCAGCGGGGCCAGCAGCAGGGCGGTGCCGACCTGGATCCGCCGCGTGCGGGCGGCGATCGCGGCGCACATGGGCAGCAGCGACGGGAGGTAGCCGTCGTCCACGAAGTGGTGCTCGGACACCCACACCGAATCGAAGCCCAGCGCCTCGGCGTCTTCCGCCAGGGTCAGCGCCTGGGCGTACAGGTCCCGGTCGCTGCGCGGATCTCCGGGGTACCGCTGGCAGGTGATGAGCCCGAACCCGAACGCGAGGCTCATGCCGCACCCTGCGCGGCTGGCGACGGCCCGCCGAGGAAGCCGCGGTAGTCCAGTTCCCGGTAGGGGGCAGAGCACGGGTTGCCGTCCGCGATCCAGATCCGCGCGGCGGTGAGGTCCATCAGCACCGACGCGACCGTGGCGCCCTGGTCGCAGGGATGGTCGCCCGGGTCTGGATGACAGCACACGCCGAGCGGGTGGTTGGCGTGGTCGGCAAGCAGCGTCCGGAAGAGCGCGAGGGCGGGCGGCTGGGCGGCCGCGGCGACCCCGGCGCGCAGGCGGTGCAGCCGCAGTGGGCTGTCCGGCATGGCCCATACCGAGACGTCCGTGCCGGTGAACCGCGGGGACAGGAAATGGTTGGTGTGCAGCAGCACTCCGCTCGCCGGATCGGGTGAGAGCAGGTGCAGTTCGGAGAAGCCGCCCGGAGCGGCTTCCACGTTCACGGCGCTGCCGTCCCGGTGAGTGATGAGGTAGTTGGCCGACGAGGACCGCTGCCCGGACTGGAGCACCGCCAGCGCGCCGGAGACCGTGGTGCAGTCCAGAATCGCGCGCAGCGCGACGTGGTAGGGGATGCCGGGGGTGCCGGTGTCATCCGCGGTGACCAGGGCGTTGGTGACCAGGCCGAGCCCGGCGGAGTTCATACCGGTCTTGGCGAGCAGGCCGGCTTCCACCACGGTCACGTAGGCCGGTCCCCCAGCCGGCCTGGCTTCCAGCACCACCACGGTGTCTGTGCAGGTGGGCAGCCAGTCCCAGTTCTGGCCGGCCAGCACCGCGCCTGGCCTGCCCGGCGCAGGCACCACTGCGAAGGCGCTGCACTCGCCTGCCCGCCGTCCGCCGGCCGCCTGCCGCGCCTTGGCGGCGAACATGACCTCGGTGCGGACGTTGATGGCCAGCACGTCCAGCAGGTCCAAGCCCGCGCCATCGGCGATGCCGCGCATCTCTTCCAGGCAGGCGGGACGGAAATCTGCCACCGGCTGCTCGAACCGGGCGGCCTCCCGCCGCACGGCCGGCCAGTCCCACCCCGTGTAGTGCGCGAAGATCTCCCGGTAATCCTGCACCGACCGGCGGATCCGGTCCCGGGCCTGCTCACCGTACTGGCGGCCGCGCTCGATCGCCGTGCCTGCCACCCGCACGTGCGGAAAGTGGTCCATGGCCCTCACCCCTTCAGATCGCAGTGCTGCCGCCGTCGACCGGGATCGCGCAGCCGGTCAGGTAGGAGGCGTCGTCCGACGCGAGGAAGACGATCACCGCCGCGACCTCGTCCGCCGTGCCCAGGCGGCGCAGCGGCACCGCGNNACGATCGCGCCCGGCAGCCCGCTGCTGATCAGCGCGGCCGCCACCGCCCGCCCGGCGAGGAAGGAACCCCGCAGGTTGATCATGAGAACGTCGTCCCACTCGGCCGGGGAGATGTCCAGCAGCGGGGCGATCCGGTAGACCCCCGCCGCGTTCACGAGGACGTCGGCCGGGCCGCCCAGCAGCGTCGCCGCCTCCCGCAGGGCGGCGTCCACGGCCGCGGGATCGCGGACATCGCAGGGCAGGCAGCTGAGGCGGGCATCGTCCGGGGGCCGGTATCGGTCCACCACCGTCACGTCCGCGCCATCCGCCCGCAGCCGCCGGGCGCAGG
>DPMS01000111.1 GCA_003541285.1 Actinomycetota bacterium | reverse complement strand
CCGAGCCGGCCCAGGCTGCGGATCGCGCCCAGCCCGCCGTGGTGCATCATGTTCGGGTCGAACTTCAGCACCACCGCGGGGGTGGACACGTCGATGCCATACAGGTCCCCGGTCATTGCTGGCCCCGTTCAGACGAGTGCGCGGTGGGGGGCGCCGTCGAACTGGTAGGTGGCGTCGAGCACTCGCGGGCAGCCTCTCACCCACGAGTAATCGGTGCCGGGATGAAGGGTGTGGATGATGGCCAGGTCCCACTCCTCACCGCGGGGCGACCCGGCGCTGCTGAGCAGATGCCCGCCCGGCAGTTCGACCATGGGGATCAGCGGGTCGCTGTAGGAGACCACAGCCCCCGCGCTGATCAGCCCGCTCATCAGTGGCAGTGCCGGTGATTCGCGCAGGTCCCGCACGCCCGCCTTGTAGCTGGCGCCGACCACCATCACCCGGGCGCCTGCCAGCGTGCGCCCGCCCGCACCGAGTACCTGGCCGGCCCGCTCGATGACCCGATCGGGGCGATGCGTGATCGATCTCATCGCCTGCTCGATCAGCGGCGAATGGCGGCCTTGTTCGCCCAGCTGCCATAGCAGGTAATGCGGGTCGCACGGGATGCAGTGACCCCCCACCCCCGGGCCGGGGAATGCGCCGAGGAACCCGTAGGGCTTGGTGCTCGCCGCCAGGGTCACCTCGATCGGGTCGAGCCCCAGCGTCCCGCACGCGTCAGCGAACTCGTTCGCCAGGGCGAGTGAGACCGCGCGGAAGATGTTCTCATACAGCTTGGTCGCTTCCGCCGCCTCCGGCGAGCTCACCAGGTACACCACGTCGGTGAGGCGGCCGATCACCCCGGCTGCCCGCGTGGCGCACGCCGGGGTGATCCCCCCCACCACCCGCGGAGTCTCCCGCTGCAGGTGATCGGGGTTACCCGGGTCGATCCGCTCCGGGCTGAACGCCACGAACACATCGGTGCCCACCGCCAGCCCGCGCTTGCTGAGCGGCTCGGCTATCAGCTCCCGGGTTGTCCCCGCATACGTCGTGGAGGTGAGGATGATCACCTGGCCAGGCCGGGTGTGCTCGACCACGCTGGCGCACGCCGCCCGCAGCGCCGCGAGATCCGGGACATGGTCGTCGTCCACCGGCGTCGGAACGCAGATGATGACGGCATCGGCCGCCGCGGCAGCCCCGGCGTCGGCGGTCAGTTCCAGCGAACCGTCGCCCAGCGCGGCCTCGAGCCGCAGCCGGTCCGGTTCACCCAGGTCCGCATTCAGCGCGGCAATCTCGCTCAGCCGCTTTGCGCTGATATCGATCCCGATGATCCGCGGGCACCGGCCATGCAGCGCCACCGCCGTAGGCAGCCCCACATACCCGAGGCCCACCACCGCGACCGGCGACATCTTCGCGCCATGCCCGTTCCCATCGCCGTCGCCGCATTCCGCTCCCGGTACCTCGAAGGGGACCAGCTTGCCGTGCAGCTGGTACTCCCTGCCGTTGACCGCGAGCGAGAGTCGGTGCTCTGCCACTACGTCGTTTTCCCTCGTTCAGGGGTACCTGGAGTTCGCGGGAGACCCGCAAGCACCCTCGGCCGGTCTGGATCTTCACCCGGGGTCGACCAGTTGCCGCCGAAGATGTAAGCGGTGGAGGTCCCGGGACGGTTACACCCGATCTGGTCAGATAATCATGACTCGGCCAGAAACGGGGCGGCTTCCCCTAGTGTTGGCCGTCGCGTTATGCGCGGTTCTGCGGGTCCTCAGTGAGACCGGCTGGCGGGCGCGCAGGGTCAGGAGCCGGCGGTCTCGGCCGGCCCGGCGCCGTGGAAGGCGTTCTGCGCGACCGCAAGTCCCTTGCTGATCAGGACCTCCACCGCGTCGGCGGCCTGGTCCAGCAGGAGCGGCAGTTCCCCGCGCTCGGGCTTGGCGAAGTCACGCAGCACGAACGCGGCCGGGTCCATCCGCCCCGGCGGCCGCCCGATGCCGAACCTGACCCGGTAGTACTCGCGGGTCCCCAGCGAGGCGGTCACCGAGCGCAGGCCGTTATGACCGCTGTCGCCGCCCCCGCGCTTGAGCCTTATCGTGCCGAACGGAAGGTCCAGCTCATCGTGCATGACCACGATCTGGCCGGCTGGCAGCTTGTAGAACCCGCCCAGCCCGGCCACGGGCCCGCCGGAAAGGTTCATGAACGTCAGCGGCTTGGCGAGCGTCACCGGGAGCCCGGCCAGCCGCCCGTCCGCCACGGCCGCCAAGAACTTGCCAGCGCGGAACGTCACGACCATCCGGGCGGCCAGCACGTCTGCCACCATGCACCCGGCGTTGTGCCGGTTGTTCGCATAGCCGGGGCCGGGATTGCCCAGGCCGACGATGAGCCAGCGTTCGGCGGTCATGGTTGTTCCGCCCGCCGCACAGGGAGGTGTCCCGCGGGCTCAGCCGGGCTGCTCGGCGGAAGCCTCCGCCGGGGCCTCGGCCGGCACCGCCTCCGGCGCGGCCGGCACCTCCTCGGCAGCCGCGGCCTCGGGCGCGACGCCAAGCTCGGCCTCGATCTGCTCCGCGGTCGGGGCCGCGAGGACGTGGAGCACCAGGGTCTCCGGCTCCACCGCCAGCGCGGCGCCCGCGGGCAGGGTCAGGTCGCCGGCGTGCACCGCCGCGCCGATCTCCATCCCCTCCACGTCGATGTCGATCGACTGCGGGATGTGGGTGGCCTCGGCCTCCAGCGGGACCGTGATGATCTGCTGGTCGAGCAGCCCGCCGGGGAACACCTCACCGGTGACCTGGACCGGCACTTCGACCGTGACCTTCTCGCCACGGCGGACCATGATCAGGTCGACGTGCTCGACGGAGCCCTTGATCGGGTCGCGCTGGACCGCCTTGGGCAGGGCAAGCTGGTTGCCGCCAGGCAGCCCGTCGATCCGGAAGAGCACGTTGGGGGTCTTCAGGGCCATCATCAGCTCATGGCCGGGCAGGGTGACGTGCCGGGTTTCCGTGCCGTGCCCGTAGATGATGGCGGGAACCCGTCCCTCACGCCGCGTGCGACGGGCAGCGCCCTTGCCGAACTCCGAGCGCTGCTCGGCGGCGATGCGAACCTCAGGCACGGTGCTGGCTCCTTACGGTGCGGAAGATCATGTGCCGGCGCGGCGCCCGGCCCTCAGGACCTGGCGAGCCACCCCAGTGGGACGGCGGCGCAACCGAACAAGCGCGCATGGAAGCGCACAAGCCGAGTCTAGCCCAGAAACCGGCCTCCGCGTGCCGCCCGGAGCAGCCTCCATGCCGCTCCGGGTGAGGTGCCGTCCGGGCTGATGGCCCCGATCGCCTTCGCCCACGGGAACAGGTTCAGGTGCAGATGATCGCTCCCCGTCCCAGGGTCGTGCAAGCGGTACACGCCGGGGCCGAACAGCACCGTTACCGTGCACGCCAGTGTTCGCCACTCCCGGTACTGGCGCCACCCACCTAGTGAGCCGGTCAGGGCCGAGTCGCGTCTGCGCGCAGGTGCTGCGGGGGCTGCTGGCCCATCAGATGACTTGTGGCTCTGTACGTCGTGTTGACTCTTCGGAAGCCTTCCGAGTGGGTGATTTGTTACCCATTCGGGCCTAGACGGCTGAGTGCTGGACTGCTTACCTGTGGTGGACAGCGCGCACAGCTACATTTAGGACACGATGAGTAACAGAGTGTGCTTAAGGAGGGGAGGGCGAGCCCGATGCCTGACACGCAGGAGTCATCCGCAGGGATAGATGTAGCGGAGGCCACCCCCGAAGAAGGTAAGGCCATGCTCGACCATGCCGCCCGGGAAGTACTGAACATCACTGGCGAGGACTTCTTGGCTAGGTGGGACGCCGGAGAATACGAGGATTCTGACGACCCGGCGATCACCAGGGTCGCCATGCTGATCCCCTTTGCCCGGTAGGAACCCGCGCGAGGCAGTAGACGCCTTCATCGAACCGCTGAAGGACACATTGTCCTGCCTGGCCCGGGCGAAGATCACACTGTCTCCTGGTGGGTGGGGAGAGACAGTTAAGGTCCACGCCTTAACCGTGAATGATGACCGGCCGGTCAGACTGCAGCGTCTGCGCCTCAACCGGCCGGGCCTGATGCCACGGCATCGGCAAGTTGGT
>DPMS01000791.1 GCA_003541285.1 Actinomycetota bacterium | reverse complement strand
CCGGACCCACCGGGCAGGACCGCGCTGAGCCCGCCGGGAGAGTCAGGTCTGGCTGCCGCGCCTGGCGCGGGCGCGCCGCTTGCCCTCATGCATCGCCTGGACCCGGGCCACTGGGATCGCGCGGCCCTCCTCGACCAGGCCGGGGTCCAGTGGCTGTGGCCCGGGCATCCGGCCGGCCCATGGATCACCGCCAGCTATCAGGGCGGCCGCGGTGTGGATGGTGAAGTCGGCGGGCGCGACCCGATCGAGATCGTCCCAGGCGACCGGAAAGGACACAGGCACCCCGGGACGGACCCGCGGGCTGTACACCGCCACCAGCGTCGCCCCGCCGGCCCGGGTCGAATCGAGGAACACCTTGCCGCCGCGGTCTTCCCGGATGAACGCGGTGGTGGCCAGCGCCGGGTCCCGTCGCTCCGCACGGGCGGCGATCGCCCGGGTGGCCGCGGCCACCTCCTCACTGGTCGCCCGGTCTTCCACCGGCACCAGCACATGCACGCCTTTCGCGCCGCTGGTCTTGACCACGCCGGTCAGGCCAGCCTCAGCCAGGGCCTGCCGGACCAGGTGGGCGGCGCGGACGGCCAGCCCGAACGCGTTCCCGGCCGGCCCGGCAGGCGGGTCGAGGTCGAGTACGAGATAGGTGGGGTGGTCCCAGCGGCCGGCCCGGACCAGTGCCGGGTGATACTCCACCGCCCGCTGGTTGGCCAGCCATAGCAGGGTGCGCCGGTCGTTGCACAGCGGATAGGACACCTCGCGCCGCGAGGCCTCCGCCCACAGGGACACTCTGGGCACCCAGTCCGGGGTGTAGCCGGGAAGGTTCTTCTGCATGAACGGTTCCTGGCCGCGCAGGACCCGGATCACCGACAGCGGCCGGTCCCGCAACTCGCTGACGAGGGGGCCGCGGACGGCGTCGAGGTAATCCACCAGATCCCGCTTGGTCGCCCCCGCCCCTTCGAACAGCGACTGGCCGAGGTTGGTCAGCGTCACCCCGTCCCGCACCTCATCGCCGCTGATGGCTGCTCCTTCCTCTGTTCCGGGGAACCTGGCGTCCCGCAGGCACAGCGCCCAGGTTCAGCCCGGTGCCGCGGTTGCCGCCAGCAGATTGCGCTGCAGCGTATCCGCCACCCAGCGCTCGAAGTCGTCAGCCGGCCAGCCCGACTCGTCGGCCAGCGCCCGGTAGCCGCCAGCCGCCGCCAGTGCCCGGTACATGGCCCGCGCCTGCATCTGACGGTAGGTCGGCCCGGACTTGACAGAGCGGGACACCGCACCACAGTAAGGCCGGGAAGCGGCCGGGCATACGGCGCGGGCATGCCCCGGGCTCTGCGGGGCACCGCTCCCCGCTGGTACCGGCTCAGGCTGAATCAGCCGTAGCCACCGTGTCCTGCGCCACCCCCAGTGCGCGGAACTGCCATCCGGCTTCCCGCCACGGGGCCGGGTCGAGTGCGCTGCGCGCGTCGATGATGTTGCGCCGCGCCACGATGCCCTCCAGGCTGCCGGGCGTGAGCGCGGCGAACTCCGGCCATTCGGTGAGCAGCAGCACCACGTGCGCGTCCTGGGTGGCCTCGGCCAGGGTGGCGGCGTAGCACAGTTCCGGGCGGGCGCGGCGGGCGTTGTCAAGGGCGGCCGGGTCGTAGACGGTCACCGAGGCTCCCATGCCGGTGAGGATCTGTGCCACGTCCAGCGCCGGGGAGTCACGCACATCATCGGACCCGGGCTTGAACGCGGCACCCAGGATGCATACCGGCACCCCGGCCAGGTTCCCGCCGGCCAGCTCAAGAGTCAGATCGGCGGCGCGGGTACGCCGCCGCAGGTTGATCGCGTCCACCTCGTGCAGGAAGCCGACCGCATCGCCCACACCCAGGTCCTTCGCGCGGGCCACGAAGGCACGGACGTCCTTGGGCAGGCAGCCGCCGCCGAATCCGAGCCCTGCCCGCAGGAAGGCCTGGCCGATGCGGGGATCGGCGCCGAGGATCTGCGCCAGCGAGCGCACATCTCCCCCGGCGGCCTCGCAGACCTCGGCCATCGCGTTGATGAAGGAGATCTTCGTGGCAAGAAAGGCGTTGGCCGCCGTCTTGGCGAGTTCGGCTGTCTCCAGGTCGGTCGCGAAGAACGCGGAGCCGGCCGCGATCGGGCGGGCGTAGACCTGCCGGAGGATCTCCTCGGCCCGGCGGGAGGTGACGCCCGCCACGATCCTGTCCGGCGACAGGGTGTCGGCCACCGCGGTGCCCTCACGCAGGAATTCCGGGTTCCACGCAAGCTCGGCGCCCGGGCAGGCGCTCGCGAGCTCCGCGGCAAGCCGCCGCGCCGTGCCCACCGGGACGGTCGACTTCCCGGCGATCAGGCACGGCCGGTCCAGCAGCGGCGCCAGCGCCGCCACGCAGGCATGCACCTGGGACAGGTCAGCATGCCCGCTATCGGGCCGCTGCGGGGTACCGGTGCAGATGAAGTGCACATCGCCGAACGCCGCCGCCTCCTGGTAGGAGGTGGTGAACCGCAAGCGGCCAGCGTCCAGCCCCGACCGCAGCAATTTCCCGAGACCGGGCTCGTAGATGGGCAGATGCCCGGTATTGAGCTGGCCGACCTTCCCGCGGTCGGTGTCCACACCGAGAACCTCGAACCCCAGGCTGGCCATGCACGCCGCATGGGTGATGCCCAGGTACCCCGCGCCGAGCACGGTGAGGCGCAGCCCGCCGTTCATCACGCACCCTTCCTGTGTCCCAGGGCCACCCAGTGGAGCCCGAGAGCCGGCATGCCCAGACTGGTATCCGCGAGAGCCTGCTTGCCCGGGTTCACGTCGTTATCCCACCGCCGCGTCCGGGGTCCATGAACGGGACCAATCTGGACACACTTACCACATCGGCGGTGATGTGAGGTAGACGAACCCGAAATAGGCCAAGCTCATGCCTGAAGTCGCTCCACTCCCCCAACCGGGCGGAGCCAGGAGAGCCCGGGCATCAGCCGCCGCGCTTGCGCGCGCGGATCAGCACAACGCTGCCGTGGTCATTCGGCGCCCGCCGATCGCTGACGGCCACCAGTGGGACGGCCAGAGCAGCGGCGTTGGGCGCGGCCTTGCCCTTGACCGCGGCCATAGCCAGGTAGAAGTGCTCTGCGCGCCGGGTGCGGAACTGGTAAGTGTGTTCCATGAGGTCCAGACCACGCTCCGCGAGCAGTCCCGCGAGCCGCTCATGAGTGTAGGTGTGCTTCACCGCGTAACGCGTGCAATGCACATCGAACAACCGCGGCCACTCGTCGGCCCTGGTGATGGCGTCCGCTGACATGACAAGCTCCCCACCGGGAGCGAGGACCCGTGCCATCTCGGCCAGCGATCGTGGCCCGTCATCGAAATGCTCGATCGCGCAGATGGACATCACACGATCGAAACTGGCGTCCCTGAACGGCAGCCGCAGCGCATCCGCCTCAAGGAGCGCAGGAGCGAACCTCAGCTGGCCACCGCGGTTCATTTTCGTCCTGGCGAGGTCTATCGAGATGGCATGAGCGCCACGCTTGCGCGCCTGTGCCGCCCAGTACCCATCGCCACCCGCCACATCGAGCACCCGCTGACCCCGCAGGTCGTTGCCAAGCCAGCGCAGCAGGGTTCCTGCCTCCCGGTAACGGCAGAAGTGGACCTGATGGCCCACGAAGGCGATCGCGTCGTATATGCGCATCCCGGGAGTCTATTGCGACACGCGGGATCGTGTCCGGGTTCGGCAGTGCGCAGCGCGTGGAGGTTCACGTCCCCATGATGGGCACCTGCCAGGTGCTGAGTCCATCGCTGTCGCCATGCGCTGGGCCTGTGGCTGCCACTAGGCTGGCTGGATGGTCCGCCGCCTGGCTACGAGCCGATGGGTCAAGCTCGGCTTCCTTGTGCTCGCGCTCGGTTTTTGTGCCTACGGGCTGTTCGCCCAGCGCACCGAAGTGGCGGCGGCATTGCGTCACTTCGCCTGGATCTCGGTCATCGGGTCGTTCGCCGCAGCGATCGTTGGGATGGCCTGCATGATGCTGGCGTGGCGGGCCGTCATGCGCGACCTCGGCTCCCCGCTGCCACTGCGCTCTGCGGCCCGGATCATGTTCATCTCGCAGCTTGGCAAATACGTCCCTGGCGCCGTCTGGGCGGTGGCTGCGCAGGTCGAGTTCGGGCGAGGACACGACATACCGCGCAAGCGGTCCGCGTCAGCAGCCGTCATCAGCATGCTGGTCACACTCGCCACCGGGCTGCTGGTGACGAGTGTGGCGCTTCCGCTGAGCTCGGGGACTGCGGCCCGCGAATACTGGTGGGCGCTCGTGCTGGCGCCGCTGGCGCTGCTGGCCCTGTATCCGCCGCTGATGGGCTACCTGCTCGACCGCCTGCTGCGCCTGGCACGCCGCCCGCCCCTGGAACGCCGGATCGGCGCGGCCGGAATGACGCGCGCGGTCGCCTGGTCGCTGCTCGGCTGGGGGTTCTTCAGCGTCCACGCGTGGCTGCTGGTCGTCGGCATGATCGGCAAGGGGGCTGGTGTCCTGCTGATAGCCGCCGGTGCATACGCGCTCGCGTGGTCGGTCGGGTTCATCCTCATTCCCTTCCCTGGGGGGGTGGGGCCCCGGGAGCTCGCCTTCGTCGCGGCGCTTGCGCCGATCATGCCGCGCGGATCCGCGATCGTGGTCGTCGTTGTTTCCCGGCTTGTCCTTACTATCGGCGATCTCGCTTTGGCAGCGGCGGGGGTCGCGCTCGGCCGTGGGATGCAGCGGAGCCGCGGCGATCATGACAGTGGGGGCGGCTGTCCTGGCGACCTGGCCCTGAGCGTGCCAGGGGCGGAACAGCTAGACCCCCCAGGCCGCGAAGGTACCCAGCAGATAGACGCCAACGAGCCCATTGTCTCCGGCTAGTCCCGGGTCACCGGGCCGGCTTTCAGGTCCGGCCAGCCGAGATGGCCTTCTCCACTGCGGCGACATAGTCGTCCCAGGCAGGCCCGGGGTCCGGCGGGGCCACACCACGGCGCAGGCGTTCCAGCTCTCCGGGCTGATAGAGCAGGCCGATCGCACGCGCCAGGTCGCCGACGTCGTCCGGACCGCAGAGAATCCCGTTGACACCGTCGCTGACCGCGTCCGCGATCGCGCCGGCCCGGGTCGCGATGACCGGGATGCCGAACTGAAACGCGATCAGCGCGTTCTGCGAGGCGGTCGCTGACCGGTAGGGCAGCACCAGAGCGTCAGCCGCTGAGAAGATGGCCGGGATGTCGCCGCTGGGCACATACCCCTCAGTGAGAGTCACCCGGTCCGCCAGCCCGAGCTCCGAGATCAGGCTGAGCAGATCGTCCCTGCCCTCCCAGATCTCCCCGGCGACGGTGAGACAGACCTGGGGCGGTCCCGCGGCAAGCGCTCTCAGCAGGACGTCCAGTCCCTTGTAGGGGCGCACGATCCCGAAGAACAGCAGCCGGTTGCGCTGGGACTCCGGCCCGCCCGGGGATGGGGGCTCCGGTTCCTCCCCGGCAGGCACGCCGTGGCCGGCGTGCGGCAGGTGTGGCGGCAAGGCCGCAACCGCCACCGGAGAGCCGGTCAGCGTGGCCGCCAGGTCCGCTTGCTCGCCGGAATGGACGACCAGGGCGTCCACCCGGCGCAGCAGGGCCGTCATCAGGGGCTTGTCAAGCTTGCGGCGCTCATGCGGCATCACGTTGTTGCACAGTGCGATCACCGTGCACCCGCCGGCCCTGGCCGCTCTCGCCAGGGTGAGATACGCGGGCACCTGGACCGGCGTGTAGATGAACAGCACGATCGCGTCGAACCGCTGGCGGGCCAGCCGGCGGCCTGCCATCCACCAGCTATCGGGCCGGTACCAGGCCAGCGACCGCTCCGTATCCGGGAAGAGTTCGACCTCCGGCTGGTCGACGGTCAGCTGGCCGGGGTACAGCATCTTCGGGTACTGCGCACGCCAGGACTGCAGCATCGTCTCGTGCCCAGCGGCGGAGAGCCGGTGCGCAAGCGAGGTCGCATGCTGCGCCGGTCCCCCCTTGTAGGGATGAGCCGGTCCGACAATGGCGATTCTCACGGCAGGTGGGTCAGCCTCCGCTCGCTCGTCCGGGGAGTGCCCAGCGCGGGCGCGCCGGTGTGGTGGAGAATGATCGACACGGCGGCGTCCAGGTCGGGAACGACGTGGTCGGCCCGGGAGATCACCGGCGGCAGGTAACCGCCCCCGTAGCCGTGAACCAGGTCATCGTAGATCGTGTACCCGGCGCCAAGGAGGACCTCGGCGGCCGCCGTGGCCACCTCATGCGCGGTCGTGCCCGCGCGCAGCCGGGTGGCGACGGCGCCGAAGGCCGCCTCCGCCACCTCATGCAGATCCCGGTAGAGCGGCACCGGCGGCGCCCCGATCGTGAAGGTGCGCAGCAGCTGGCCGGGGTAGCCCTGATAGCTGGCGCTGACTTCGCAGCTCAGCACGTCCCCGGTGCGCAGGCGGCGGGCTGAGGGCCACTGCGCGGGGACGCACAGGCCGGGCTGCGCCATGGAGGTGACACCCAGGTAATGGATGTGGGTGAGCCCGCCGTCGCCGATGTAGGCGCTTTCCAGGCTGGCGCAGCACTGCGACTCGGTCATACCGGGCCGCGCCGCTGCCGCGAGGGCGGTCACCGCGTTATCGCTCATCGCCGCGCCGGTACGCAGCCAGTCGACCTCCTCGGCCGACTTGACCAGCCGCAGCCGGACGTAATCCCGGTCGAGAAACACGATCTCGTCGGCGATCGCGGCCAGCCGGGCGCCGGCNNGGGTCACCGGCCAGCCGGTCAGCCAGGCGATAGCCGACCCCGACCGGTCGAAGCCGTAAATGAGGGCCTGGCCGATGCCCCGCTCGGCCAGCAGGCCGGCCAGGGCGTCCCTGCGGCGGCCCATTTCCGTGGCGGAGAAGACCGGGTACCCCCCGTCGGGTGGGCCCGGTTCTTCCTGCCCGGCCGGCGTGTTCACTGCTTGGCCCAGTAGTCGTCGGCGGCCATGCTGTCCGCCATCGCGGCCTCCTCCTGGTCCCGCCGGCGGCCGGCTGGCCGCGGTCCGGTGCTCTGCTGGCCTGACCGGGATCGGGTGCCCGGCACTCCGAGTCTGGCAACTGGCCGCGATCACTGGCAATGGCTGGCGGCGCCCGGCCCCCCC
>DPMS01000790.1 GCA_003541285.1 Actinomycetota bacterium | reverse complement strand
GACTATGGCCACAGGCCTGGCCTTCTGAGCGGCCGGTGCTCCCAACCTACGGACGATGACGGGAGCCGCTATGCCCGAAATAACCCTTACCTGCCCAACCTGCGGGAAGACGGGCACCGTTACCCAGAAGCTGACCCAGCTCGGCACGGGCACGGGCGTCTTGCTGATGACCGGCCTGGACCCCGGCGAATGCGAGGGATGCCGCGAAGCACTCAGCAGCCACGGTTACGCGATCGTGGATGCCAAGCCCGCCGGACCCGGGGCCTGGACCCTCACGCCACACGAATAACTGACGCTCACTGCACGGCCACCGCCCCCGGGCGAATCATCCGGCTCCAGTCAGAGGTCTAGGTTCCGGTACACCTCGCGGCGGTGGCCGATCGCGGCGACCCGGATTACCTGGGCCGCGTCGTCGACGGCGTAGATCACCCGGTAGTCGCCCACCCGCACCCGCAGATAGGGCCGATGGCCCTTGAGCGCGCTGGCACCGGACGGCCGCGGGTCGGCCGTCAGGTCATCGATCACCGCCGCTACCGACTCGCGGGCCTCAGTGCCGAGTTGGCGAAGTGCCCGCCGCGCTCGCGGGCGCAGCTGCACCGTCCAGGCGGCCACGGGCGTCAGAGCCCAAGCTCGGACTTGACCTCATCCCAGGGGATGTCCTCGCCCGGCTCGGCCATCGCGGCGTCAGCCTCGGCGGCGTCCTCGGCGTCCTCGGCCGCCCGCAGCGTATCGAGCACGGACTCCGGCACGATCGCGGCCACCCGCTCCCCGCCCACGGTCAGATGCGTGATGACACCATGGCGCGCGTCATCGACGGCGCTGGCCAGCGGCGTGGCCGGGCTGTCGGCTGGCAGCTCGTGGGCGGGTTCACTCATGCTCCCAGGGTACGGCCGCTGTGCGGCTCGTGCACCCGGGGACAGCGGTTCGCTCAGCCTTGCGGTCCGGCGCCGCGCGTCAGGGCACGGGGGATGTAGGCGGCGATCGCCGCGGCGGCGTCGTCGGCCAGCTCCTCGGCTACCTCGGTGTAGACATCGGCGGTGAACGCGCTCGTTGCGTGGCCGAGGATCTCCGAGATGACCTTGATGGGCTGCCCGGCGGCCAGCAGCATCGTGGCGGTGCCGTGCCTTAGGTCGTGGAAGCGGATTGGTGGCAGCCCGGCCCGGGCGGCAAGAGTGCCGAACCGGGTGCTGATCCAGCCCGGCCGCAGCGGCGTCCCATCCTCACGGGTGAACACCCGGCCCGAGTCCGTCCAGGCCGGTTCCCCACGCGATGCGCTCGGCGAGCTGCGCCTTGCGCCAGGCGCGCAGGATCGCCGCGGTGCCCTCGTCGATGACGATCTGCCGGTCTGAGTCCTCGCTCTTGGGTCGAGTCGAGTACGTCATCGGTCTGCGCCTGGCGGACATGCAGGCGGCGCCGGTCGAGGCCGAGATCGGACCACGCCAGCCCGACCAGCTCCGAGCGGCGCAGCCCGTAGTAGGCGGCGACGTGGAACAGCGCGTAGAGCCGCTCGGCTTTGCGGGGCGGGTCCTCGCGGGCCTCCAGGGCGTCCAGGAACGCGCCGCACTGCTGGCGGGTCCAGACCCCATCACCGGGGCGGGCACTTCGCCCGTCTCGCGCCAGCGCTGCACGCGCGGGGCGGTCCACAGCAGCTTCCGTACCTTCCGGGTGCCGCGCTTGCCGCCGGGCTTCACCGGGGCGGCCGGGTTGTACGGCAGCGTGTGCGGAACCGTGTCGGCCAGGGCGCTGTGCGCCACTGCGTGGATGCGCTTGATCCGGGCCTCCGATAGCGGCCGGGTCGAGATCCGCTTGCCGTCGCGTTCGCTGCGGGCGGCCAGCAGGCGCCGCAGCCCGTGGTAGCGGACCCGGTGCCACTGCAAGGCCGCGAAACTCTCCACGGTGCCCCGGATGTTTGCCCGTTGCAGCGGCACGGGGATGATCGCGCGGCGCTCGCCCGCGCGGGAGGTGATGTCCGCGTAGATGACAGGCGCGGGCGGCTGGCTGGCAGGCCCGCTCTCGGTGGTGGCGTCCGCGGGGACCGCTGGCAGCATGCCCGGCTGGCCAGCTTGTGTGTCCGGCAGGTGCTCCGCGTCCGGGCCGGTCATGATGGTGTCCTCTCGCTAGGGAGATCCGGCCCCGGGAAAGCTGGCAACGCGGTCCCGGGGCCGGGACTTATTCAGGTACGGGCGAGCTGGCCGGGCTGGCCTCCGTGGCCGTCCGATTCGGCCAGCACGGCGGTGCGGATCTCGCGGGCCTTGCCGCGGCTGATCCGGTGCTCGCGGGCCAGCGCCCGGGCGGGCCACCACTGGCTGGCCCGCCCGGGCGGCCTGGCGGGCCGCGTCGGTGGCCTGGCCGATGGCCCGGTCACTGGCCTTGCGGGTGGCCCGGTCACTGGCCTTGCGGGTGGCCCGGCCGCTGGCCGGCCGGGTGGCCTTGCGGGTGGCGTGGCCGGTGGTTTTCGCGGTGGTCTGGCGGCGGACCCGGCGGACCATGCCGATGGCCATCTCGGCGCAGATGATGAACGCGGCGGCGGGCCAGCCGGACATCAGCGCACCGGCCAGCCCATGCGAGGCGCCATAGCCGATGTTGGCGGCCAGCGTCGCGGCCACCGACAGGCCCAGCCCGAACCGGGCCAGCCACGGTGTGCCGATCCCAGCCCGGGCGGCCCGCAGCATCACCATGGACGACGCCACAACCGTCCCGTCGATCGACAGCGGCAGCAGCATCGCGGCCAGCGCGGTCTGTCCGTTGATGACGGCCAGGTGCTCGATGTGGATGTAGGACACGACCGCGGCGATCGCGGCGACCACCAGCACCGCGGCCGTGGTCACCGCGCTGCCGAGCCTGTCATCGTTCACCGCTGGCCTCCTTCGACATGTCGTGCCCGGCAGAACTCCGGGCCGGTCATGCCGCACCTGCCACGGTCACGCCCTCGCGGGCGGCGATCGCCAGGCAGGCCGGGCACGACACGGCCGGGGCGAACAGGCCCGGCGGGCAGTCCTGGGCGGCCCCGGCCGCGCCACACAGCGGCTCACCAGCCCGGCGGGTCAGCACGCCGATTGTGACGGGCTGGTCGGCCAGCGCGTGGTAGACCTCCCGGGCCTGCCCGAATGGGCCTGCCACGGTCGAGTAGCCGACGTGCGCGGTCGGGCCGGTCATCGCGGGGCTCCGATACGCAGGGTCAGGTAGACCCACCGGCCGGGCTCATAGCGGTTCAGCCGCGGCGCGCTGGTCTCGATGACCTCCACGCCGGCGTCCCCGTAGCCGGACAGGATCTCGTTGACGACCTCGATGTCGGCCAGCTCGCCCGACAGCCGGACCTTGACCACGCCGGGCGCCTGCCCGGCCTGCCCGGTCACCGCTGGCCTCCCGCAGTCTTGGGGCGGACGAGCAGCCAGACGTGCTCACCGGGACCGTAGGCAGCCGGGTGCGGCTCCCGTCGCTCGATGACCTCGACGCCGGGGTCGACCAACAGCCCGGCCACCGTGGCCACGTCACCGGCCGTCCCATAGAGGCTGACCTCGACCTCTCCGGGCACCTGCGCGGTCTCGCTGATGACCTCGATGCCCTCGGCCGCGCCGGAGATGCGGACCTTGACCACGCCGGGCGCCTGCCCGGCCTGCCCGGTCACCGTGCACCGTCCCGGTTTAGCCGGGCCAGCAGCTCAGCTGTGCGGGCCATCGCAGCGTCGTCGGACTGGCGGATCTCGGCAGCCAGCTGCGTCCGGAGAGCGTGCAGCTCGGCGAGCGTGCGGTCAATAGACCGCACGACCCGGTTCACTGCCTGCCGAGGCCCGGCCTGCGGCCGAGAATCGTCCCTGGCGGCCCAGGCCCGCAGGTCCCGGGCAAGTATCCGCGACTCCAACTCCAGGTGGCCCGGAACCTCCAGGGCGTTCACCGGTCACTTCCGAGCTGACCGGCCAGCGCCCGGTAGGCGTCGACGCGATCCAGGTCGGCCGCGTGGTCCTCGCACAGTTCGGCGGGCGAGTCGGCGCACGCCTGGCAGGTCGAGGTCGCGCGCATCTCGCGCCATTCGGCGGCGTCGTCCAGGGCGTCCAGGACGGTGGCCACCTGGCCAGGCGACAGCGCCCGGGCGGGCGGCGCGATCCAGCCGATGACTGGCTGATGCCCGGCCTCGTACAGTTCCCGCTGGCCGCCCGGGGCCGGGTCACCGCGGAAGTGGCGCCAGCCATCGATGCCACGGAACATGCCCACCCACTGGCCGCACGTGGTGCAGTAGGGCTCGGTGCCGTCGTCGTCGGCCTGGTCGTCGATCGCGTTGAGGACCTGGCCGAGCTGGCGGCGGAGTTCGGCGCACTCGCGGACCAGGATGCTCGGCGGGAGTGTGGTCACCCTCCGGCGCCGTGCGCCGTTGAGGTACTCGCGGGCCATCGGCACCCGCTGATCGGGGGTCATCGTGCACTGTCCCGGACGATCGTGCCGTTGGTGATGACCTCGGCGGCGTCGAGGACCGCGTCCATCTCCGCCGCGGTGATCAGGCCCCGGCGCCGCGCGGCGGCGAATCGGGCGAGGTGGTAGCCATCCACCCCGCCCGCGTCGGTGCAGGCGCGGGAGGGCTTCTGTCCGCAGTGCCCGCACGGCAGCAGCCGGGCACCCTGCTCGCACAGGGCGTGGAGGGTGCGGGAGAGCTGGCGGCCGGTGAACGCGCGGCTCATGCGGGCGGCGTGGTCGGCGAGTTCGGCCGGGTGGCCGTGCGCTCTGGCACCGTGTTCATCGGGTTGTCCTGCCGCTTGGTTCGGATGGGTGATCCAGGCCCCGCCGGGCGTGCTCGCGCCGCGGCGGGGCGCTGTCGTAAGGGGGTCAGACCGGGCGCCAGCACGGGCGGGCATGCTGGCACGCTGGCGGCACAGCGGCGATTGCGCGGGGGTGGGGTGCCTTGCCTCAGATTTCGCGCGGTACCGCCATCTACCTGGGCCGATGTGATTGTGCGCGGCGGCATTATGCCCGGTTTCGGGGTGCCGAAGGGACTGCTAATGCGGTTAGGGTTCGCGCCCTTCCGGGGTTCAAATCCCCGAGCCGCCGCCCTCTGAGCAGCGGCTTCCTCCGGTGGGAGACCACCGGAGGGCCGCCTGGAACCGGCGCAGTGTCTAGCCGCGGCTTCCGGGGCTAAGGCCCGCCAGCCCCAGCCGGGCCAGCCGGCCGGGGTCGGTGATGCCGTCCATCGCGGTGATCCGGCTGCCGGTGACTGTGACCGCGATGAGCGACACCGGCCGTCCCCTGACCGTGATCAGCATCCCGGCTATGCCGTTGACCAGCACCGGGGTGAAGTCGGCTAGCGGGCTGGCCGTCGCGATCGTCGCCTGGGCGATCTGTGCCGCGCCTCGCATGACGACCGAGGCGCCGGGCCGGGCTGGGCCGCCGTCCGCGCGGATGACGGCATCGGGGTCGAGCAGTTCCACGAGCCGGTCAAAGTCGCCCGCGCGGGCCGCGGCGAAGAATGCGTCCACGATCGCGCGCTGCTGCGGCAGGCCCACGTCGGGGGTGGTCGGCCCCGCCTCCCTGACCTGGCGGCGGGCCCGGCTGGCCAGCTGCCTGGCCGCCTGCTCCGATCGCCCGACAAGCTGCCCGATCATGCTGAACGGCACGCCGAACACGTCGTGCAGCACGAATGCCACGCGCTCAGCGGGTGTCAGGGCGTCCAGCACGACCATCAGCGCCAGCCCGACTGATTCGGCGAGCAGTGCCTGCTGCTCCGGGTCGGGCGTGGCGTCGTGTGCTTGGACGGCGATCGGGTCCGGTACGTGCATCCCGGCGGGCTGTTCCAGCCGGGCGGCCCGGGCGCGCAGGATGTTCAGGCACACACGGGTGAGGATCGTGGTCAGCCAGCCGCTCACGTTCCGCACGCCGCCGGTTCCGGCGGCGGCGAACCTCACCCACGTCTCCTGCACCGCGTCGTCGGCCTCGGCCAGCGAGCCGAGCATCCGGTA
>DPMS01000919.1 GCA_003541285.1 Actinomycetota bacterium | reverse complement strand
CGTGGAGACTTCCTCGAAGAGAATCTTTGCGCCGTAGCGCATGGAGACATTGGAGACTGAGATCATAATGGCTTTATTTTGTGCTGAACTGGTCAGGCTTGGATTTTGCGAGCCCTGGGTTTTGCGAGTCCGGGGTTTTGCGAGTCCGGTACCGCAACTGCCGAGAGGGGGCGAGATACTGCGTATCTCCAGAATATCACGGGAGAAAATTGCAGGCGATTCGCATGCGCGAATATCACCGCGGCGGCCCGGCGCAGCCATGGCCCGCCGGCCCGGGCCGGCAGGCCGATCAGGCCGGCCGCCGCGACCGCGATCCCGGCCAGGAACATCACCCGGGCGATCGGCAGGTCGGGCAGGTAGGGGTAGAAGATCCCGGAGGCGGGCTGGTAGTTGCCGTTGGAGTTGGTCGGCAGGATCAGCGCCCACCCGCTCGGGCTGCGGAACCCGGTCTGCGACGACATCGCCATCGCCAGGAAACCGCCGAACGCGGCCAGCGGCGCGGCGAACCGGCTGGGGAAGAACGCGCCTATAGCGAACCCCGCGGCGCTGAACGCGGTCACGGCCGTCGCGGCGACCGCCACCCACCACCACGGCGGCGAGCCCTGGACGCCCTGGTGTGCGTAGACCCCGAACATGACGCCCACGAATGCCAGGTAGCCAGCCACCGCCCAGATGGCGGTCGCGGCCCAGGTGGCGAGCTGCACCGCCCAGCGTGGCCGGGCGGAGGCCGTCACCAGGTCGGCGGTGCCGCGCCGGCCGTCGCGCGACCCCATCCAGGCGGCCACCCCGGCCACGAACGGCCCGAAGTCGACGATCGTGTGCCCCTGTCCCATGTTCCAGAACGTGCGCAGGACCCACAGCGGCGTCGTGCCAGTGCTGGGCCGGTAGGAGTCGAACCAGACCAGCGCGGCGATCAGCGGCAGGATCCACGGCATCGCGTTGCGGCGCAGCTCAATCCGCAGCAGCCGGGCCGCGGTCAGCGATGCCGCGTTCGCGGCCCGTGGCGGCCGGTGCCGCGGCGGGGCCTCGGCGGCGGCGGTCACGACCGTACCGCCGTGCCGGATCGCGCCGCCGCGAGCACCGCGCTGTAGCCGCGCTCCAGCGGCGCATCGCCGGCCGCGCCGGTTCCCTCGCCCCGGCCGGTCAGCTCCGCCGGGGTGCCGTGGAAGACGATCTTCCCCTGTTCCATCAGTGCGACCTCGGTGCAGGCAGCGCCGACGTCCTCCACCAGGTGGGTGCTGACTACCACGGTGGCGCGCTGGCCAACGTCGCGCAGCAGCCCGCGGAACGCCACCCGCTGCTCGGGGTCCAGCCCGGCGGTCGGCTCGTCCAGCAGCAGCAGTTCCGGATCGTTCACGATCGCTTGCGCGATACCAGCCCGGCGCAGCATGCCGCCGGACAGGGTGCGCAGCTTGGCGCGCGCCCGGTCCCCTAGGCCCACCTGCTCGACAGCGGCCGCCACCGCCCGCGGTACCTGCCCGGGCGGCATGTCCTTGAGCAGCGCAAAATACTCCACGAACTCCGTGACCGTGAAGCCCGGGTAGTAGCCAAGATTCTGCGGCAGGTACCCAAGCCGGCGCCGGATCTCCCGCCGCGGCCCGTAGCCGCCGGGATCGCGGCCGAGCAACCGCAGCCTGCCCGAGGTCGGCGGGATCACGGTCGCCATCATCCGCAGCAGCGTGGTCTTGCCCGCGCCGTTCGGGCCCAGCAGCCCGAACACTCCCGGGCCGGTTTCCAGGCTCACCCCGGCCACCGCCCGGGTGTAACCGAAGCGCCTCGTCAGGTCGGTGATCTCGACGTTCATGACGTTCCTCTCGGGATCCGGGTCGCGTACAGCACGATCGCGCCGCAGACGGCTGCGAACGCAAGGTAGGGAAGGACAAGAGAAGAGCCGGTGATCGCGGCGGTGAGCCGCCCGGCAGCCGCCTCCCCGGCCAGCACCGTGATCACCCAGCCCGCCAGGCCGGCCGTCACGCCGACGTTCGCCGACCGGGCCAATGCCGCCGCCGCCAGTGCGAGCGCGCAGACCGCGGTCATCGGGACCAGCCAGCCGAACGTCACGGCCGCCGCGGCCCCCGACGCGGCGGATGTGGCCAGCCCCAGCGCCGCGTTCAGCCCGAACACCGCCAGTGCCCGCACCAGCAGCACCATCCGGTCGCTCACCGCCATGCTCCGCGACAGCTCCCAGGCCGGGTCAATGCCCGGCCCATAGGCATACGCGATGCCGGCCCCCGCGACCGCCGGAGCGAGCAGCGGCACATACGGCGTCCCGGTCCCAAGCGTGGCGAGCATCCCGGCAACCAGTACCACGGCGGTCGCGATCAGCCACCCCAGCAGCAACGAGGGCGTGGTCACCAGCGCCCGCGCCAGCCCCGGCGAGCGCAGCAGCCGCCCGGCCAGCCGCTCCACCCACCTCGGCTCCCGGCGCCACACCTGGGCCGCCACCCCGAGCCACACGCGGCCCAGGTCAACATCGGGCGGGCCCGTATCGGTGCCGCTCATCTGGAGTCTCCTTCCGCCGCCGGGCCGCCGCGCAAGGCCTCCCGCAGCAGCAGCCGCGCCCGATGGGCACGGCTTTTCACCGTGCCCGCCGGAACCCCCATCAACTGCGCAACCTCGGCTACCGTCCGGTCCTCGAGATAGAGCAGCCGCCAGACCTCGCGTTCTGGGCCTCCGGCCGGGCCCAGCGCCGCGACGGCTTGCTCGAGATCGGCCCGCGCCAGGGCGGCTTCCGCCGGGTCGCTGGCATGCTGCCCGTCGGCCGCGAGCACGTCAGGCAGCACCACGGCAGCGGGCCCGCGCCGGCGCAGCAGCAGCGCTGCCTGCCGGCGCGCGATCCCCCACAGCCAGCCCCCGGCCGCGCGTCCCCGCCCGGGCGGCCGGTAGCTGCCAGCCCCCTGCCACACCGCCAGGAAGGTCTCCTGCAGCACGTCCTCGACCTCGGCTGCGGGCAGCACCGCCCGCAGCCGGGCAGCCAGCCACGGCGCGTGCCGCGAGAACAGTTCCCGCAGCGCAGCGTCGTCACCGCCCGCCATCGCGGCGATCAGCTCACCGTCGTCCATCGCTTCTCTATTGCGTGCTGGTGGCAACCGGTTCACCCCAGGGGCGGGATTGTTTTCGCCCTGCCCCGCAGGCTCGTCGTGCGCATCGAGCCTGGCAACCCCTTTGCCGGCCCAGACCGCGCCACACCCAGGCGGCACCAGGCCGCCTCGCCGGGCTCGGTCGGGTAGCCGGGGCGCGTTGCCGCGCCCCGGCCCCCTAAGAACCGTGGATCTGGACGCCGTGGGCGC
>DPMS01000449.1 GCA_003541285.1 Actinomycetota bacterium | reverse complement strand
CGCAGCGCGTGCGCGCAGCAGACTAGGTTACTTCGTAGCCAGGACTCTGGCGCAGTGACCTCAACGGGCCGTGAACACGATACTGGTCCCCGGCCGTGCGGTGCCGCATGTATAGTCGTGCCGACTGGCCCTCACTACGGTGACCGCCGTTTCGTTAAGGGTCAACGTCCAGATGGGTGACCGATGGAGACCCCGCGGCCGAGCAGCAACAGCTTCGGGCCGCTCTCGATGCAGCCCTGGCGACGACGTTCGACTTCGGCATCCGCAAGCTCAAGGACCCCCGCTGGCAGCCTGCCCCCAATTCCGAAGCATCCGCTGAACTCGCCAGCGGGCAGATCCGGGAGGATGGGCAGCCCTGGGGCGACGATGTCCTGCGCACGCCATATGCAGCGGCGAGCCTGCTCATGACAGGTGTCCTGGACACCTGGGAAGCATCCGCCAGCTCATCGACGACCCTATGCCGGCGATAGGCCCGACGCTGATCGCCCGGTCAGCGATGGAGATCGGCGCGACCGCCTGGTGGCTCATGAAACCGGGGATCGGCGCCCGCCGCCGGACATGCCGTCAGCTCGTGCTGAGCCTGATCAGCGCGCGCCGGGCAGCGCAAGTCGCTGAGGAACTGCGAGACGACGAAGCCAGGAGGGAAGGCCTGGCCCAGGAAGACAGAGTCCTGGCACAGATAAGAAAACTCGCCATAATCCAGCCAACGGGGCCCCGCTATCGGCCTGTCATCGAGGGAGAAAGCTTTCCCGAAGCGACCGACCTCACGGCCAGGATGCTGGAGCCATGCTATCCAGGACTGGCGGGAACCAGATCCTTCTATCGCTCATACTCGGCAGTGCTTCACGGGCAGCTATACGGGCTAATGAACTTCATGACACCGGCCATCCAGGATGACGGGAGTATCCTCCTGTCCTGGCAGCTCCGCGGGAGCGTCCTTTACGGTGCCGTCGAAGTAGCCCTTCTCAGCTTCCGCGAGCCCTTCAAGCGCATCAGCCAGCACATGGGCTGGGGTCGCCTTGAATACGACCTGTGGCTCACGAGGGTTGGCAGGTCGCTCGACGTGGTTACCCGGCGTGGCTCGTGGGGCTGAATAGCGACCCAGATGAGGAGAATTCACATGCCGCCTGCCCCGACCATGGCCTTCCCGTTCCAAGAGCTGTCGGACGCGAAGGGATTGACGACGTTCCGGCCGGTCATTCCGCTGCGCCCTATGAGTGCACCGCTAGGGCATTCTGAGCGGTGTCTCGTTGACACCGGGAGCCCGAATACTTTCCTGGACTGGCGGCTTGCGCCGCTGGCGGGAGTCGACCTTAGCCAGGCTGAGAAGGTTCCGGACCCTCAAGAATGGAGTGTTGGAGGCGTGGTAGCCGAAGAGCTGTGGGGCGCTGCCGTGGCATTCATGATTCCGGAAGGTCGCTACATGATCCGGCTGGACGACGTGCCCGTGGTCTTTTTTAAGCCGTGGCCGCATCCCGACTTCACGGTGGTCCTTGGCACTGACGGCATGAAGCGATCGGGTTGATCGTGGACGCGGGGGCGGGCAACGGCCAGCTCACCGTCGCCCAGCGGTAATCAGGCCTAGTACCAGCAGCCGTTTCTGGATGAGATGCGTGACGCAGACCCTTCCTAGGCTGGATCGATTCCAGCTGACTGCTCGAATTCCTTGACGCGCTCAAGCACTCGTGACCAGGCGCCCGGATCAGGCTGGATCTCGGCTACATGCTCATGGCGGAAAACCCCTCAACCTGGTCCCATGCCACTGGCGGATGACACCATGAGCCCGACGTGCTGCTTGCCCGTCCGTCGCATCCGTCTAGCCCGTCTACGATACCGGCCATGGAAGAGCGCGGGTGGGGCTGGACAGCCACGGAGATCCGCCAGGCTCAGTTCATCGAGTGGCTTGTGCCGCAGTCGTCATCAGCCACGTAGGTATCTGTCAAGCCGTTCCAGGCCAAATAGCCTTTGGTTGTGGCTAACCGGAATGAGGCCGCCTGGGAGCTGGCCGAGCAGACGGCTGTCGCGATGCTCGTAGGAGGCGTAAGCACGGCGGGGCCAGACGCGGCGGCCATCGTAACTGCCGCAGGGCCACTCCTTCAGGCAGCATTGAGCGGAATCATCGGGTCGATACGGGGCACCCGCACCAAGCACGCTGCTGAAACTCTCGTTGACGCGGCGCGTGAAGCGGGCGCCATCAGCGCCGACGCTTTCGCCAAGTTCGTAGAAGGTGCCGTGTCGGATGAGCGCAGCCTGGAGTTGCTGGCCCGGGCGCTGACTGTTGCCCAAGACGCAGCCTCAAGGGCGAAGAGGCGTGCCGCTGGCAGGAGCATCGCGGCCGCAGTAGCAGACAAGGACGAGGGGTGGCGTCCGGCCCGCCAAGGCTCAGACCGACACCGTGGACATGCTGGGAGGTTAGGACGCGGCGGACGGCAGGTGAAGAGGTTGAGGCGCAAACCATGCGCAGGGAGAGGCAAGACGGTCGGGTAGGACAGCCTCTGCCTGCCTGATCGGTCAGGACCAGGACGAGGAAGGCGATGTGAGCAGGACGCGGCATGTGCGCGGCGGTGAGCCGGGGATCGCTTACCAGCTGCGCGGAACCCTGCACCGGCGGCGGCAATGGCTGACCCTGATCCAGGGGGTCGGTTTCGACAGCTCCGGATGGGGTCCGGTGCTCAGGAAGCTTCAGCGGCACTTCCGGCTCGTGGTGATCGACAACAGGGGCACCGGGCGCAGCGACATGCCAACGGGCTCGTTCAAGATCGCCGACATGGCGCAGGACGTTGTGTCCGTCCTTGACGACGCGGGCATCCGCAGATCCAACGTCTTGGGAGCCAGCCTGGGCGGCATGGTGGCGCAAGAACTTGCGGTGCTCCACCCAGACCGGGTCAGCCATCTCGTACTCGCATGCACCACACCTGGCTGGCCCTTCGCGTTCCCCATGCCGGCCAGATCCGCTCTCCTGATGGCGGCAATCCGCAGCATGGATGCCGAGACCGCCTTGCGGCAACTGGTGGAGACCGCGCTGTCCCCGCAGACGCTGAAGCACCATCCGGAACTCGTGGAGCGCCTGGTCGCACACCATCGGTCCAGGCCGGTGGACCGTCGCGCCTGGTCGGCCCAGGCGAAGGCCGGGGCACTCTACGCTGGACGGCTCACCCAGGCCCGCATCAAGGCTTCCACCTTGATCGTGCACGGCGGGGAGGACACCGTCGTTGACCCGCGCAACGCCAAGCTTCTCGCTGACCGCATCCCCCGCGCCGAGCTCGTGATCTTCCCCGAGCTGGGTCACCTGCTGTTCTGGGAGGATCCCGAGCGGTTCGCTTCCGCTGTTACCGCGTTCCTGCTGCCGGATACCGAGTGATGCAGGAGGTAACCGCACGAGCAGGGCGCACCGCGAGGCCAGCTCTTGAAGAGCCGGTGATCCCCGCTCGCGGGGATCACCGGTTGTTGTGCCGCCTTCAAGGCCTGTCAGCTGGCGTTCTGCTTCGGAACGAGCGGGGCGGTTGCCTTGAGCACTTCCTCCGAGAACTTCCGCTGGCTGGCGAGTAGCTGCTCGGCGAAGTCATAGGCGCTCGCCACGACTCCCTCCGGCTTGGGCAGCTTGTCTGCCAGCGGGAGGTTCACAGCCGGCAGCTTCGGCGTGATCGACTGGACGGTTTCTGCCCAGGTCCTGATCGCGTCAAGCACTGCCTCCTGGCTCTTCTGGACGGTCTTGAAGATCTCGTCCTGCACCTGCTGTCCTGGGGTACGGTTCTCGGTCATGTTGCTCGTTCCTCCTCGAGAGCTTCCTTTCATCGTGCTAACTATAACAGTCTTTGCTTGATATAGTTAGCAGCTGCGACCGCGGACTGAGGTGAGTTACGTCACTATGGCCCCGGTTGCGCCCGGTCACCGCCGGAAATGCCGCTGTCACCGGTTCTTGACACGCGCGTAGTCTGGGTCATAGTGGGTCCAACAGGGCAGGAGCCTCTATGCCCGTGCTTCCGGAAAACTTAGCGATGGCCGAGGCCGGCTGGGGCCGTGACAAGACGACCGGTGAACTGACTGGCCCGGGAAACGGCGCGGGCCACGGCACGGATGCTGCCACCCGCATCGCCAAGTTTCATGCGCCGGAGATTGTCTTCGGCCCCGGCGCGCTGGCGGAACTCGGCCACTGCGCAAGGCGGCTCGGCGCGCGCCGGCCGTTTCTGGTCACTGACCCCGGGCTGATCGAGGCGGGCTGGCTGGACGAGGCTGCCGGGTACCTGCGCGAGAGCGGGCTGCGCCCGGCGGTGTGGCATGACGTTACCCCTAACCCCAAGGATCACGAGATCGAAGCCGCGTTCCAGTGGTACGCCGAGAGCGGCAGCGACGTGATCATCGGGCTTGGCGGCGGCTCCTGCATCGACGCGGCCAAGGGCGTGGCCATCCTGTCCGGCAACGGCGGCCGGATCCTCGGCTACGAGGGCGTGGACAAGGTCGTGCACCCGATCCCGCCCACCGTGATGGTGCCGTCCACCTCGGGCACGGGAGCGGACGTGTCGCAGTTCGCCGTCGTCACCGATACGGCAGCCCGCATCAAGATCACTATTATCAGCCGGACACTGGTGCCCGAGATCTCGGTCATCGACCCGCGCCTGCTCACCACGATGCCCGAATGGCTTAACGCTTCCACCGGCCTGGATGCACTGACGCATGCGATCGAGTCGTTCGTGTCCCGTGCCCACAACCCGCTGACGGACAGCCATGCGCTCCATTCCGTCTCCCTGATCACCCGCCATCTCCTGCGCACCCTGCTGCATCCCACCGAGACCCGTCCGCGCCTGGCCATGGCCCAGGGGTCGCTGGAGGCGGGCATGGCGTTCACCAATGCCATCCTGGGGGCCACGCACGCGATGAGCCACCAGGTCGGCGGGCTGCTGGACGCCCCCCACGGAGTGGTGAACGGCGTGCTGCTGCCCCACGTCATCAGGTTCAACGCCCAGGTCTCGCCGGAGCGGTTCGTCCCGCTG